>JASFNW010000087.1:0-21434 GCA_050116835.1 Desulfobacterales bacterium | reverse complement strand
ATATAGGTTACTGGCTACTGGCTGCTGGCACCGGATTCAATACTGCCTGCCAGTAACCAGAAGCAAGAGGCTATGAGCAAAAAAGGCTGACACCTGAACACTGAAACCATGTCTCACGTTCTTTAACAGTTTACTTCAGCAGCTTTTTAATATGTCGTCAAACCGCTGCCGGCTTTGCACCAGCGCCTGTCGGTTTTCTGAAAATATTTCCAGCGTGGCCGTGTCGTCATATCCACTGTGTTTGATGGCGCGCGCAATTGTTTTAAAATCGATGATACCGCTGCCCAGCGGGGCATGATCGTCGCGTTCCCCCAAATTATCACTGATGTGCAGATGACCGATACGGTGGCCGAACTTTTCAATAAATTGCAGAATACGCTGGCCGCCCTTGGCGCCGATATTGGCGTGACCGGTATCCAGCGTCAGCTTGAGCTCCGGGAAACGCTGCAGGATATCAACAAAATCATCCGGCTCGACAAAGGCGCGACAGCGGGGGAACATGTTCTCCAGGCACACACAAAGCTCCAGTTTTTGCGCATGCTCGATGATGGCCGCCAGACTGTTATTCGCATGGACCAACGCTGTCTCCTCGACGTAGATCCCCAGACCCCCGATGTGCCCGGGATGCAGGACGACCTTCTGGGCCCCCATCTCAGCGGCAACTTCGAGGGAGTGAAACATTTCCTGCAGAGATGCTTGCCGGATGCTATCGGTCAGGTCGGCTGTGGATACAAAGGTCGGCAAATGGCAAATGATGGACATGCCGCGCGAATGGAGGTCATTGACGATTGTTTGCCTCTGCTGCTGCAAGGTCGTGTAATGCGCCTGGGGCGGGTCCATCGTCAATTCCAGATAATCAAATCCCAAAGCGCCAATCTCTGTCAGCTCATCACGAACCGACTTGATCGGAAAATTCATTGCGCCGTATTTCATGGTTTCCTATCCAATATTCTGTTTTGAATTGATCCCGGACCTCGGTACCCCCCGAAGGTTAGTCTTAAGCGCCTGGCATATTCAAGTGTTAAATCGCCGGATTGTAAAGGGGGTCGGATCGATATGGGGTTTGCGTCCAGTTACGATTTCGGAAACCAGCTTTCCGGTGCTGGTCGCCATGGACAATCCTTGCATCCCGTGGCCGGTGGCGAGCACCAGATTATGGTGATGTGGGGCGCGATCGATGATCGGTAGATCATCGTAAACCATGGGGCGCATGCCAACCCACTCTTCCATCACCGGCTCACCGATGGGCGTTTTTAAATATTCTCTGGCAGCGGCGGTCAGGTTTTTAAGCCGACGGGCCAGAAGATCGAAATTAAAGCCTGAAAATTCCATGGTGCCGCCCAGGCGAAATCCGCTTTTCCAGGGTGTCGCTATAACGCTGCGTTCATTAAAATAACAGGGGATGGCCGGGCAAACCTCCGGCCGGGGCATTGTGAGGCTGTAGCCTTTGCCGGGTTGAACCGGCAAGTTCAGTTTTAAATGCCGTGTCAACTGCGGCGTCCAGACACCGGTAGCCAGAACATACGTATCGGCCGAATAGGGGCCGTCGGTCGTCTGAGCATTTTGAATTTGCCGGTCACTGGCAATTAAAGCCTCCAGCCGGCAGTTTTCTTCGACGGCTACACCCATTTTCAGCAGAACCTGCCGCCATGCCGATAAAAGTTTATCGGGGCGCAGGTGGCTGTCTTTCTCGTGAAGCCAGGCGCCGTAAATGTCTTTCCCAAGAGCCGGTTCCAGGTCAAAGAGCTCATCTCCGATGAGTGGAACCGCCTCCAGTCCATACGGTTTCATCAGGTTGTTTGTTTGACCGTATTTTTGCATTTCAGATTGGGACTTAAACACCATCAGAACCCCTTTTTCCTCCCAATCACATTCAATCTGCTCCTTTTTGAGCAGAGTATCAAGTAGAGATATGGAATGTGAGCATAACGCTGCCTTGGCTCTGATGGAGTGGTGCAGATGTGCGGCGTTGCACTTTCTGGCGAAGTTGAAAAGCCACATAAACCGCTTCATATCGGAAGACAGTTTAATATAGAGGGGTGAATGTCCCTGCAGCCAGCGCTTTGTTTCTTGCCGGATGGTGCCAGGGGCGCACAGGGGGAGCAAGTGACTGATAAAAACGAGACCACAGTTCCCATATGAGGCAGCGGTGCTGGAACCAACCGTATTCTGCTCCAGCAGACAGACCTTCTGACCGGTTTCTGCCAGATAGTAAGCACTGGCCAGACCGATGACCCCGCCGCCGATGATCAGCACATCGCTGTGTTTTTCCATGAATGGCCGTGTCTCCTGCCGATTTTGAATTTTCCAACCATATGAAAATGGGACCGGTGTGTCAACTCAGTCCGGCCGGCGGCACCGTGGACCGAATTTGGCTTCACAAATCTCTGCAAAACAGAATTGTCGCACGCGAACCCGCCCCCTTGACGTAAAATTCAGAATATCCATTTTAGAAGTGACGAATGGCCAAAAGACGGTTCTATTTAGCTCATTAAAATTTCAGCCTGGTTTCAATATGATGATTTTGGTAGGTCATGAGTTTCATTGAAAAACACCTGAAGTTGTTTTTGCTTTTTTATATGCTGATCGGTGGCTTTTTCTTTTATTTGATGGACATAACCATTGATACCATTTTTGTCCCGACGATCGAACAATCGGAGGGATTTTGTCAAGAATGGACCGAAAGAGCATTCCGATGGCACCGTGCGCAGGATTGCGTGAAATTTAGCAATCCCCTTGAAGAGCTCAAATACAGACATAACAAACGCATGGAGAAACGATCGAGCGAAAAGGTCCTGTTTATCTTTCTGTTGGCCACCGGCATTACCTATCTGTTGATGGTTTTGCGACCGACACTTTTTTTTGAAAAAGGCAGATATTTGAGATACACCACCGGTATTATCGCCACCGCGATTTTGATGGGAGTTGTATTGGGACTTATAATGCCCATTATTTACCAAACATTGCTGCCGGCCCCCTCGGATTGGCTGCCGCAAGAATTTATGGAAATCCGGCGAGCGCGGACGGAGTTGATTTTAAATGAAATCGCAGAAAGGGTTCAACTGGCATCACAGGAGGGTAAAGGTCCGTAGTCCAAATGCTTTTAGGGGGGGCCGATAAACGAACGATTCTCGTCCATCAAGTCGATTGCTTTTTGCAATCTATCCTCGTCAAGGGGAAACAGGGGATTGCTAAAATTTTCAGCAAAGGTTTCCTGTTGCACCTCATTCACCTGTCTGGACAAAGGTGTGTAATATAAAGCCAATTTCATCATGTTTCGGTTTTCGTAGGTTTTCAGCTTGATTTTTGTTTTCTTGGACTTCCACTGATAGGTGGTTAGTTGCGCGGGGCTGCCCATGGATATTCTGGGGACACCAAATTTGCTGTTGAAGCCCCTTTTGAGATGGCTGAAAACCTCGATGGTTTGAATGTTGATGTAAACGGCAAAGAACTGATTTGCATAGGATCCGTACAGCACATCCGGTATTTTGACGTCCTCAATGGTGAAAACCCGCTCGGGGTTGGCAAAATAAATAACATTCAAATTTTCGCCAACTTTCTCAAACCCGCTGAGCTCAGCCAGGTTTGCTCTCCATTCGATCCCAAAGAATCCATCCTTCAGCTCAGCAGCAGTTGCACCGCTGCTTATCAGAATGAAGGCCACCATCATGATCAGATAAATTGGTTTACGCATCACAAATCCCCGAAAAATTTGCCGGAATAGATCCATTCACCGCCAGTAGCGTATCTTCTTTCAGGCCAATAGTCAACTTAACTGCCTTAATATCGCCGTAAATATGGCAAATCGATTCAGTTCCGTATCATGGTTTGAGTAGTTTTTTCTTGGCCAAGACAAACTCGTCGCGGGTAATGAGATCCATTTCAAGCATTTGGGCAAGCCGGTCGAGTTTCCGGATCCGAACAGCATCCGGATCTTCCAGCTGATGTCGCGGATCTAAAGCCTCAGCGGTCCTATTTTCGATTGCCACAGCGCTTTTGGGCTGATCCAGCTTCAACGATGCCATACCGCCCAAAAAACGAACCTCAACACTCCTGTCTTTAAAAATAGGCGTTTCTGCAATATCTTTAAGCGTTTGTTTACCTTTGGTTTTAATGAATCGGTAGCAGAAGTATCCGGAGGCAATTAACGCTGCTGATATTCCCAGAAAGATCCAGAGCGCATACTGGGACACCCCGCGAAAAAAAATAATGACGATGCCCAGGCCGACGATAAACAGCAGGTGCAAAAATAAAATCAGGTGAGCCAGTAAAATGCCTCTAACCAGCGCTCCGCTTTCTTTTTTCATATGGCGTTGCCCTTTGAATAAGCTTCAACCCAAATTCAAAAATCTGATGTCATTGTGTCCGTCCATCCGGTCAACGCTGGCGGGAAACCTTTAAAAATCGGTAGCGGTCGGCTGTCGGGACTCTGATCTCACGCACCTGTGTTTCCTGCAGAATGCTCAATGTGACCTTTACTCCGGCGGGCCCCGATGCCCAGACCCGCCGAAAAAACTGGGCCAGCCCTTTTACCGGTGTCTGATTGACCGCTACGACTACGTCACCGGCTTTTATACCGGCTTTAGCGGCCGGCCCTTCCGGTGTCACCCGAATGATGAAAACGCGTCCGTGTGCTTCGTCGGCATGGACGCCGAGCCAGGGCTGTGGGGGCGCTGATGAACGTCCGGTGTTAATCAGTTCCGTTAGAATGGGTTTGAGAAGATCGATGGGAACCGACACATTGCAGGAAACAGCGCCCAGCCCCTCCACATTGATACGGGTAAAGATAGATCCAATCCCCAGCAATTGCCCGTCGCGGTCGATCAGGGCCGCCCCGCCGTAATTGGGATAAGGCGGGCTTGTGGAAATGGCATCTTCGAGAAGATATTCCCAATAACCCGCAAATTCTTTGCGAGAGACGACCCGTGTGCCTAAAACCGCTTCAGTACCACCGAAACCGGCTATTAAGACCGGGTCGCCTTTTTTCAACCGGGACGACTGGCCCAGTTGAAGCGGAGCCGTGTAAAGCGGTTCTGTCGCTCGTATGATGCCAAAACCGGTTTGGTAGTCGTAAGCCACAAAATCGGCTGTGACCGGATCGCCATTGGCTTTAATAACTTCTACGGTTTCAGCTTCAAGAATCAGATAGCCGATTGTGAGGATGTGCCCCCTTTTGTCGATGATAACACCGTTTCCTTCACGGTCGGTTCCCAGAATCTTCGCTGTGGCAGCATCCTTGGGAATGTTGGTTTTAATCTTGACAATCGCATTGAGGATATTTTCAGGTGTCTGCTCCGCGAAAGCCGGTCGACTCAAAACGAATAGAATACCCACCAAAAAATTTATGTATAGGCGCTTTTTTTTCACGGCCTTACTCTATAACCGCACCGGGCAAGGCGGGTGCGCGCTTGGTCTTGACTTCTATTTGAGCCCATATCGGGCTTAAATGCAAGCGGTATTGTATTTTGCAATCGGGACTTCACGAGGAATAGAAGAATCAACACGCCCGATCGCAAGGCGCTTAAATAATACTCAATATAATTCCCCAACGGGCTTTGGCAAACACGTGCAAAAAAAAACAGATAAATTTGAACCGGATTTCGTTCCGGTCAATATTGCGTGTCGTCGGAAAAGACGCTATATTAATGCCAGAACAGCATTTGGTTCGCTTTTTGACTCCTGAAATAAAAGGCACCCGTATGGTGACGCTTCGGATGAAAGGAAAATCAAAATGGATTTTGAGCGTTATTACCTTGATTTATTCGAGATGCTGAATGCCTGCTGCAAAAAAATTGCATCCGGCAAGTATGACAAAGCGGATGCGGAACGCTTGTTTGAACTCTCCAAAAAGGGCAGATATCCGAGTATTTTGGCAGAATTAGCCGAATCTTTTGGTATGATGATGGTTAAAGTTGAAGCCCGGGAATTTGAGCGCGTACACTTCATTGAACAACTTGAAACAGCTAAATCCAAACTTGAGGATTACTCACAGAAATTGGAAAAAGAAATCGAGGAATGTTGTCCTGAAGAGAATCGCAACCCGTGAGGCCATTTAACGTGGCGAGCGGTTTCGGTTAAATTTTGGCCAGCTGTGGGGAGATATGCTTATGTCACGCCTTATTGCCCTGGTTTCGATCCTGATCGCCGGATGCGGTTTTGTTATGATTTCGAATGAACGGGTTTGGGCCGGAAAGCTATCTGAACAACTCATCAGCGCTGCGGAATTGGGAGAAATCGATACTCTCAAAAATTTGCTGGACCAGGGTGTTCCGGTGGAAGCGAAGGATCCGGACGGCTGGACGGCATTAATGAAAGCAACCTACGAGGGCCACGAAGAAATTGTACGGGAATTAATCGAACGGGGCGCTGATGTGAATGCTCAGGAAAATGCCGGCTGGACTTCGTTGATGATGTCAGCCCAATTTGGCTTCCATGAAATCGCCAGACTGTTGTTGCAAAATGGAGCGCGCGTCGGGACCCAGAACAACTCCGGTGCCACGGCCATTATGTTTGCGGCTTTAAACGGCCACCAAGGAATTCTGCAGGACCTGCAGGCCACGCCTGCGGATGTCAATCTTAAAGATCGCAACGGGAAAACCGCTCTGATGATGGCGGCTGCCGGCGGATATGCCGAGATTGTTGAGCGGTTGATTGCAACCGGCGCAGACGTAAACGCAAAAGACAAATCAAATAACACCGCCCTGATTCTATCCGCCCGGCGAGGTCATGAAAAAGTGGTGCGAGCGCTGCTGGCCAACTGTGCCGATGTTCGTACGGTGGATAACCAGGGTAAGACCGCCTCCAAGTGGGCTGCTGAAAAACAGTATACAGCTATTTTTCAGTTGCTGGTGACAGCGTCCCCCTGCAACTAAAATCCATCTAAAATAGAAGATGTTGCTATTTTTCAGGTATTCTGTACTTTCGATTTTTGACCTTAATAAAATACTTTTTGTTTTCAAACACCAGCAGGTCTGAGATTTTCAGCATTCCCCTTGCGGTAAACTTGATGATTTCTGCACCCGATTTCATATACAGGCTGTCATTTTTAATGAAAAGACTTTTGGGTCTTAATCTTACGCGTTCACGCGTATTGAGGATCAGGGTGACGTCTGGATCGCTGATTAGATCTACAGCGAACAGGGCGGTGTCTTCATAATGAAAGTAGACCTTTTCCCGGAATTCCCCCCGTTCCTGATAAAGATAGTAACCTCGTTTGTCCTTTTTGATGGCGGAATGGAAATAATCGATGATTTTTCTGTGTTCAAATTCCCCGTGAACATTGTGCCAGCGCCCGTTTTTATCCAACCAGAAAACGGCTTTGTCCTTCGGGATGACAATTTCGCTGCGCTTTTTACCCATGTTCTGTACCGCTGTATGGTGATTTAAATTGACGTTGGCGGCAATCCGTATTTCATTGCATACTATCACACGAGATTTTCTTGACAATTCTTTTTTCAGCTTAATAATCAAAGTTAATCTCGACAAAGACTTGCAAAGGCAAAGTAAATGGAGATGATGACGGATTTTTCAGCAACTTTGAAATGAAGGCGGTTATCCAACAAGTTCGAATTCTTTTTGTATCATCACTCTAACCTTGGGGGGAGGACACTATGACAAATAAAAGCAAATTCATCTTGATCGGTATCATGGTGCTCATCTTATTTTGCGGTGGTGTCATTGCCGGTTATTACATTTGGGGTGTAGCAGATGGCGAAAAGCGCGATTTTCCGGCAATTCTCAGGGAGGCGGCCCAATATGTTGCCAGCCTAGAGACGCGTCAAAGCGAGCTTGAAACCCAGTTGGCTGCCGAAGGGCAGCCGGCGCCTGCGGCCGTCGCGTCGGAAAAGCCGGCTGAAGGTATGCCCCCAGAAGCACCGGCGGAAGAAGCCGGGGATGAGCGCATCAAAAATCTTGAGATGCAATTGGCATCGCTGCAGGAGGAAAATGCAGCCCTGCAAACGGCGCTAAGCTCCGATAAATCCTCAACTGAAAAAAATCTAGAATTAACCGATCGGATTCAAGCACTGATTCAGGCTAAAAACACCGTCGAGCAGGAGAATTCGATGCTGCGCGAAAAGATCGGGCAGGCTGAAAAGTTGGCAGTTGAAAATGATCAACTGAAAGCCCAGATCGCCTCTTTGACAGAAATCAATTCCCGTTTGGAAAAAGAAAAGGCTGAGTTCGCATCCGCCGGCAGTGAAAATAACCAATTGGCGGCTCAAAATCAAGAACTGGAAAAGCAGGTTCAGGTCTGCGTCAATGAAAAAGCTGAACTTGAGAAGAAAAATGCCGAGCTGCAGGCGGCAAACAATCGGAATCAGGATCTGCTGGCCGAAAATCAGAAACTCAGAACAACGATTGCAGCAAATGCCGATGAAATCAGTACGCTAAAATTAAGGTTGGATGAAATTCGGTCGATGACCGATATGAAACAAACATCGGATGCCCAAAGCCCGGAGGCCAAAACCGGGGACAGTAAACCCTGACCCGGTCAGGGTCCGGCCGAACGGGAAAACGCATGGCTACCGGGGAATGGTATTAACCGAGCAATGAATAAAGGAGTGTCAGATGAAGATATATCGATATGTGGCCGGTCTGGTCATGATCGCCCTTCTGATTGTCAGTTTTCATTCTGGCTTTGCTGCCGGTCTGAGTGATATGGTCAAAGATGCCCAAAAAGCATTGGGTGGATCTGCAGGCGGGCTCAGCAATGATGAAATCACGGCTGGTCTTAAAGAAGCATTGCAGGTTGGAACCGAAAAAGCGGTGGGCCTCGTATCCCAGCCGGATGGGTTTTATCAGAATCCGGCGATAAAGATTCCGCTGCCGGAATCCGTTCAGAAAGTTGAAAAATTGCTCAGAACAGCCGGCTATGGCGAAAAGGTAGATGCATTTGAGCTGAGCATGAATAGAGCCGCCGAGCGGGCTGCACCGGAAGCTAAATCCATTTTCTGGGACGCCATCTCCGACATGAACTTTGATGATGCTAAAAAAATCCTGAACGGGAGCGATAATGAGGCGACGCTTTATTTTCAGGATAAAACCTCCGAGCGGCTTCAAGAGGTTTTTAAGCCGATCGTCAAAGATGCCATGGGTGAGGTGGGGGTTACGCGATCCTACCAGGATCTAAACAACAAAATCACCAGCTTGCCGTTTGGCAAGAGCGCCAGTTTTGATTTGGACCAGTATGTCACCGATGGGGCCTTGAAAGGTCTGTTTAAAATGTTGGCCGAACAGGAGAAATTGATCCGCACCCAGCCGGCCGCCCGGGTGACCGATCTGCTCCAGAAAGTGTTTGCCGCCCAATAGGCGCAAGATGCATTTAAAAATTAGCTTTCAAAAATTATAGGGGCGGCTATCTGCCTCAGCCTCATAAAAACCGTCTATCTCATCACCCAGCGAATCAAGATAGTCTGCCAGCTCTTTGTCGCTGTTGAAGCTAAGGGTTCCAACATGACCGCTGATGGGATCTGAGGACCCATCGGTCTTTCGACGGCACATGGCTTTTAAAAAGGCATCGGGGTCGTTCCGGTAGGTTTCGGCCAGTTTTGCGGCACTGATGGCTTTGCGGGCGTGTCCGTAGGCATCAAAGTATACGTAATATTTCATGGGGGTTACGCCTGATGTTGCAGTTCGTTGATGATTGCAACGACTTTTGCTAAGGCCTCCTCTTTTTCACGGGCGTCAAGCGAGTTTTGCTGTTTAATGGCATCCAGCATCAAAAATGTCCCTCTTTTGGGCAAATTATTGAAGAGCTTAATTTGAACATCGCCGTTTAAATCGGCAATGACTTTTGCCAGCTCATCGGTACTGATGCCCTGCAAAAATTGCATGGTGGCCGTGTCGTCAAGCGATTGCAGAAGCTTGCTCAGTTCGGCGGCTGATTCCGATGCGGCCGGTTTTTTTTCAACGTTTTTCAGATAGGCTTCCAGCTTTTCAATTTCCTCGATATCAAATTCTTCTTTGTAGCTGTCATGGCTGGTCTCACCAAGAAAAGACAGCAGAAGCTCCTTTAAAAGCTTGGGATGCATGCCCTCCAGAATTCCGATAACCCCTTCCAGGATGATACAGCGTTCCAGCAGATCTTTGCCCGTATAATCGGCACTGAAAATGTAAAGCTCTAATATCGTTCTGGCTGTCGAGGTTTTAACGCCGTCCAGCGCCAGCTGGAGCCCTTTGCGTAGCAGAAATAATTGGTTTTCTTCGGCTGCTTTTCCCAGTGACAGCAGACCATAGTTACGGGCGCTGTTTGCCAGATAAATAATGTCGCTAATCAGCGCCAGGCAATCTTCTTTTTCACTATTGCTTACGCGCATCTGCCGGCAGAATTCGGCATCATATTGCATACCAACTCCCCTGATTCTCTGCCCCCGGAATGTCCTTTCATCCACTCTGTTTTAAAAGACGTCTTTCAATTTGTTCTTTAGCCCATTGAAACTGATTTTTATTTTTTCCCGTTTGATACAGCTCAATCATCTCAGCTGCAGCATTTTTTGCGTGCCGATGGCCTTCGATGGCCGCAGCCTTAATTATACGCCAATTACCTGTTTTGGTAAAGTTCATAAAGGCTTTGCGCAACTGGGGAAACAATTCTTTTAACATGCCATCCAGAAAAGCGGCGTAGAATCCCAGGCCGGCAAATTTTCGATTTTCAATCAAATGATGGAGGGTTCCGCTGGGGTGAGTATCCGCCAGCAGATCTTTAAGCGCTCTGGCGAGCAATTCCACCGGTGAGTGCGGGAAGACGGCAATCAGTTCGCGCCAGATTCTGGGGTCAAATGTGGAATCACTGAGCTCTCCAATTTCATGATAGATATAGTTGTCTTTTTGTGCGGCCAGAATGGCAGGTAGATGCTGTTGCATCGCCTCGGCGTCGGGCTTTTTTAGCCCACAGTGTTCTAAAGCAAACCGCAATGCCGGGCGGCCCGATTTGTTTATGTAGACCATTTGGTCCCACAAAAACATCCGGGCTGAATCGTTTCGCAGCAGGATCTGCTGCTGCTGGGTAAGCGCCGGCAATGTCAAAAGGTCACGGGCGAGCTCTCGTCCGAGCGTGTAGACGGTGTAGCCGTTAGTCTGGTGTTTATTTTCGATCTCCGCCAGAAAAAACGTCGGTTTTAAGCTGAACGCATATCCGGCCCCGTAAAAAAGGCCCCGGGCTTCAAGAATTGTATTGATGGCCGAGGTGTCATACAGATCATAGACTTTGCCCTGGATCGTAATGTTGGTGTGTTTCGCATCCGCCAGCTTTTCCCAGAGCGCTTCTTTTTCACCAATCCAATCCAGAATCTCGGAGGTGTCTTTTTCTTCCCAGGGATTTAAGCGGTGTTCCCATTTATATAGATCTCGCAGTCGCAACGCGAGGCCGCAGGTGGAATACAATCCGGCGTGCTGCGCATCGGAGATGTCACAATTATATACAATCTGGCGGGTCAAATCGTCGATATCATTCATCGCGGTTCTTGGTTTCCGTTGCCCGTATCTTTCCGATGCCGGATAAAATAACGGACCTGTCGCGGCAAAATTGAAATTTTCGTGGGTGTGGTTCCAAAAAATTCACCATCCGGCAGCAGTTTTTTTTGTGGATGCGTGCTTATGCTTGCCGATTTTGCCTGAATACACCTCACGGCCGAATTTTTCACGTGGGTTCCGTTAAAAATTTTGGGAAATGTTGCTATTAAGCTCAGGCGGCTCAATGGCGACAGCAGCACCACATCGAAGTGCCCGTCGTCTATCTGGGCTTCCGGGGCCATCAGCATGCTACCGCCGGTGTATCTGGAATTGCAGATTTCAACAAAGCAGTTTTTGCCCTGAATCACTTTACCATCAATTTCTAGGATCATTTCATGGAAGCTTAGTCCCAGCAATCGGTACCATACGCCGATCACATAACTGAAATCCGCCGCCCATTTGAAGCGGGCGGCAGTCTGCGCAACATCGGCCACAAACCCCAAACCGATCAAATTCACAAAATAGTAGGGAGTTTCATTTTGGAAAAAGCAGCATACATCTACATTGCGGGTAAACTGACTTTTCAAGGCGGCAATACCATCTTCAAGATCAAATATCTGCAAATCACGGGCAAAAGAGTTGCCACGGCCCGCTGGAAGAATGCCCAGTGGCGGTAGCGACTCGTCTGAATGGTATTTCAACAGCCCGTTCAGCACCTGGTAATTGGTGCCGTCTCCGCCCATTGAAACAACTGCATCATAGTCCTGTAAGGCAAGCTGTCGTATCAGCTCAGAGGCGTGCCCGTGATATTGCGTTGATAGCAGGTCAAAGCGGATGTGATTTACTTTTAATGCCTTTTCCAGATCAGGGCTCAGCCGATGATCCCTTATGTGGATTGACCGCGAGTTGGCAATCAGCGCAATTTTCATCATTTTCCGAGCTTTGCGATGAGATCTTCAAGCGCGTCCTGTGATGCGGCATGGACAATTGCAGTTGAGTTTTCTGCGCCAGTCACCGTATTCGGTGACGATGCCGACCACCAGGCCATCAATATCCAGGACCCGTTGCATTTATCAACATCACCCGCAGGGTTTTCAAATCTATCAAGTTGCAAAGATCTGTATCTATACGGAGTTAAACTTAAGACCGATATTCCTGATTGGCCAGTCCCTGACCCTGAAAAAACAGATAACAGAAAGTCAGCGGTCAGAACACAACGGTCAAAAGGTCGCTTATCCAAACGATTCACGATCTGCAATCGGGTCGCTCTACGGGGGCCACTGGATTGTATCCGCTGGCTTCTGGTCGCTGCCGTCTGGTCAGCTTCAATTCTGTGACGAGCTCCATTCGACCCGAGCTCATGGCCGAGGGTAGCCGCGTCGAAGCAAGCAGCCAGTGGCAGACGTCTTGAACAGGAAATTTTTGCGCAATGATTGATTTAGTCGATTTGTCCCGATTTATTCATACCACAATCGAATCTCATCTAAATGTTCACGCCCGGTTTTGAACTGGTTGATAGGCGATTGCGGATCGGCATATCCCAGCGCGATGCCCAGAATAACTTCTTTGTTTGGCGGGATATCAAGCGCTTCGGCAATATCGTGTGCATAGGCGCTGATCAGCCCGATTGGACAGGTCGCCAACCCCTTGGCCTGTGCGGCCAGCAGCAAATAGGATACGCTCAGTCCCACGTCCAGATACCGAATTTTTGGAAATATCCGATCGATCGTGACAATAATGGCGATGGGCGCGCCGTAAAAAGAACAGCTGCCTTCCTCGACAAAAGGATTAAATTCCTTTCCCATCTCGGCAACTTTAGGCGCCATGGCTGCTGAAGCCTGGCGACTGCGGTTTTTAAACCTATCCGGCAACGGATTTTCGGTTCCCGGGCCGCACGAGACCTGGCTTTCGGCCCGAGCTTTTTTCAAGCGTTGCACAAGGCGATCCTTCTCCTCTCCATAAACAACTACATATTCCCAGGGCTGCAAGTTGATAGCCGACGGTGCCCGACCGGCATATCTGAAAATCTCCTCAACATCAGCCCGCCTAACCGGCTTAGACAGAAACGCCCGGGCACTTTGACGATCGCTCATGGCGGAAAACACATCCATAATGGTCTCCCAGCTGGGTTATTGGTTAATCGTTACTGATTATTCGATATAGGTCACTCAATATTGATCATGGGTCAATTTTTATTAGCATCGGTCAACTTTCCGGTCTTTGAACCCATAAACCATAACAACTAACGAATGTGCAAGCATTGGCCTTGACAGCCGTAGCGGATGATTATATTTCCTTAAATTTTAACGGTTGTCAATAAGGAGGCAGCGTGGAAAGAGCGATGTTGTGGTTCAAATGCGCAGCCATGCATGATCCGGTAAGGCCGGTCATCAAGCAAGCCGCTGTCATCGGCTGGGAAGCCAAGCAGCGGCAAGTCGAGCTGGTGCTTGAACGGTCTTTTACAGGCGAAGAGTTGCTGCGTCGCATGAAAGGCTGGTTTACGGTGGATGTTCATCAGGCGATCGACATCATTCAACAACACGGTAAACTCAGGGTGCTGGATGATGTCGATCTGGTGGTCGAAACCCATGATCCGGAGCAGATGGCAGCTGTGTCAAAAAAGCTGGCCGAGGTCTTCGGAGAAGAGGCCTGGTTGGAGCCTATTGCTAAAAAATTACTGACCTAAATTGAGCGTTTCAAAATAAAAATATGGGGAACAATTTTAAATCAAAAGAATTTCATCGATTTCAACATTTTTATTTAGAAACCCTTACAGGGC
The DNA here is from genome assembly GCA_050116835.1 of Desulfobacterales bacterium. Lineage (GTDB taxonomy): Bacteria > Desulfobacterota > Desulfobacteria > Desulfobacterales > JAHEIW01 > JAHEIW01. The sequence goes on along the minus strand of JASFNW010000087.1, from coordinate 7,204 downwards.
TTGCCGATCTCACCGCATCTACTGTGTTCGATGGCGTTTCGCATAGCCAACTATAGCGAAACGCCATCCGCCGTGTAGCTGCGGCAACCTCGACAAGCGCTCACTTTAGGTTTTAGGTAAGCGTTTCAAACTTTAAAACGATTGATCATTACCTTTTATTATCATGTCCCATAAGTCTGCATCCCAACCAGAACCCCGGCCGGCCGCTACGATCATCCTGGCCCGCCAACATCAGGCGGAAGTACAGATTTATTTGTTGAAACGGCATACCGGAAGCGGATTTATGGCCGGACATTATGTATTTCCGGGCGGCATTCTGGATCCACCAGATTGGCAATACGGTTTCTGGCAACACCACGTTGATTTGAGTGGCAAAGATCTTTGCAATCGCCTGGGCGGCGGAAGTCTGTCTGCGGAACACATTGTGGCTTATGGCGTGGCGGCCATCCGTGAGACGCTGGAGGAAGCCGGCATATTTTTTGCGAAGCGCGTCAAGCAGCGTCCTATGGATATAGAACATGCGGTGCGATTGCGCGACAAAAATGAACTTTCGCCGGATTGGTTTGCCAACCTGGTAAAATCTCGAGGTTGGACCCTGTTGCTTTCAGCTTTGTCGCCCTGGAGCCATTGGATCACACCCGTGCAGATGAACCGTCGTTATGATACCCGCTTCTGGCTGGCATGCATGCCCTCCGGTCAGCGCTGCCGGCCGGATCAGCTTGAAACCACTCATGGGTTATGGGTCAACCCAGAGCAAGGCCTCAGCTGCAATCTCAGCGGTCAGATTCCTTTGAGCCCGCCGACGCTGGTCACCCTGCAACAGCTGTCGGCATTTGATTCATTGGCGGATTTGAAAGCAGAAATGCAACAGCGGAAATGGGGAAGGCCTATTTTCCCGCGGATGATTCAGCTCGATCGCGGCGCCGTTTTGATCGAACCCTGGGACCCGGCTTACAATCAGACCGACATCGACATCGATGCCGCTGGATTGGAAAATGCCATCCTGCCGGCCGGAGAACCGTTTTCAAGAATATGGTACCATCAAGGTCTGTACAGGCCCATAAGCGCCTGATGCGCGGGTCGCTTTACCTGCGGTCGTGTTCAGGTGTTGGGTTCGATATAATCGGGTCCAAATACTGTTCTTCCGATCGTTAGCCTTAATTCTTTATCCGGCAGTTCACTTTCGTCACCGGGCCAGTGAATTCCCTGCCAGATAACACGGGTAAGGCCGCCGTCTTTTTTGCACCGAAAACAAACCGGTGGCTTTTTACCTTTTCTTTGCGGCTGGCCGGAAACATGCACCAACTCTCCGATTGGATTTCCCTGAGCAGAAACACCGCACAGCAGAGAACAACCGCAATCCAAAAATTTGAAAGCCACGCCGATCGCTTCGGGGAATGTTCCCAAAATGCTCTGACAGGCCTGGTCAAATGCAGTTGATCGAAAATTCGTTTTTTCTTCCATACCAGCTGTTTTCCATTCTCCAGAGTAGTGAGCAGTTAAATATATCTTAATTTTAAGCATTATTGCTCCATTTGGGAACAATCGGCAACCAGAATTTAAAAAAATTGCGCTTGAATTTGAAAAACGGCTGCCTTCGGGCAAGAATGGGGAGGCGGTTGCTGGAATTGGCGATACATCCGAGGCCAAAAGCACGGTTTAAGCGAGGTACAAACAAGAAATCCCATACGCGATGCATTCAACATCCGGGCGAACGGTTCTCCGCCGCCATTTGTTACTTAATGAAATAGAACAATGGATACGGCAATTATGGCGATGGCCAGACCGATAACATCATATTTATCCATGTGATCTCCTCTTACGCAACCGGGATTTCCTGCTTTTGAAGAGTGCGATGATGCCGGCAAACTTCTGCGTAACGAATTTTTGCAAAAACCATGCTCAGTTGCTCGTCATTTATGTTTTATATATTTATTTCAATTGCTTGTATAAAATTTTGGCACTAGGCTCCGAACTACATATGTGGAAAAATATATAAGTCACTGTGTACATTAATAGACACCTTACGGCCGATACCTTCTGTGCATCTGATTTCCGTGCAGCCGGCTGAATGGAGTTTGCCTGAGAAATAAAAAAACCGGCCACTATTTCAGGGGCAGGCTTTTTATATTTTCTGCAGTCTGACCGTCCGCAGCGTGAGACGGCCGGTTTTTCACCGTTGGCGATTTGCGCTATGCGCCTGCGCCTTCGGCGCGATCATCCTTTCCGGCAGGAGAAACGTCGCACGTAAGCGGATAAATATAGATCCACTCGATCGTTAGGCATGGCTGTAAATTGTATACTCGGTTTCTTTACCCAATAGGGCATCAATTTTCTCCTGCAGCTGAATACGTTCAGGATTTTTCACCCAACGGCTCCAATCTTCGGCCGTTTCCCAGGTGCTGATGACTACGGTTTCACCGGGCTTGTCTATACGCTGCAAAGTTTCGCCCGAAATATAGCCTTCCTGCCTGGTCGTGGCAATTCGCAATGCCTTGATGAGCGGCAGCAAAGAAGATTCTTTGTTTTTGGGCACGATGCGTTTGATAACGATTTTTACGGTCATAACGGGCTCCTTTGCATGTCTGACAGCCGTAAACCAATGCGGCCCCATTCTTAATTCGTCTCATACAGTCTTAGCCGAAGTTGATGTGCTTTGCAATGGCTTTAGTGCACAGCCGCCCAACACAGTCAAGCTGCATTGATATCGGCTGTGCCGCCGCTCATCGTCGCTTAAATCTGCAGTTCGACGATGTCGCCCTCCTGCAGGATATAATCGCGCTGAACCATCTGACCGTCAAACACGGCCGGGCCCCATACCTTGGCCGATTTCATTTTCCGTGAGAAATCCTGGTGCACCTTGCCGGCAAAATCGGCCACAGTGCTGCCTTTTTGAAGCACAAACGGGGCGCTAAAATCCGGCTTTTTACCGGGTGTCTTCGTGTATACCCGGATGATGTTCAGTCGTTCTATGATTGCGGCCTTAAGTTGATCCAGGTTGCGTCCTGTTTTGACCGAAGCCGACACCATCGGCCAGTTGTCAGCCAGCAGTTCCCTGAAAATTTCTAAATTTTCATCTGTTTGCGAATCATCGTTCTTATTGGCCAAAATCAAAAACGGCACCGAACGGATATCGCGCCGGTCCCGATAACGATCTTTTAGGCGCAAGGGCACTATGCGTTGTGCTTCGAGCAATGCGAGCGATTCTTCGATCTGCTGCCAAGGATCAGTTTGTAAATCCACTATTAAAATTACCAGTTCACAGCGTCGGATGAGATCCATCATTTCCGGATCGATGTATTCTGCGCTCAGCGGCGGCGTATCGATCAGTTGAATCTGAATATTTTCTGCCGGCATCATGCCCGGGGTCGGTTTCCAGGTCGTATGGGGGAAGTCAGCGACTTCGGGCGTGGCGTTGGTAACCCGGGCAACCAGCGCCGATTTGCCGACGTTGGTGGCACCGACAACCACCACCTGTCCGGCGCCTTCTTTAGTGATGTGGTAGGCGGATTCGTGTCGACCCAGACTTTTTTTGGCCTGGGCGGCTGATTTTAATTTCGACATGCGTTTGCGCAAATCGGCGCGCAATTTGTCGGTCCCTTTGTGCTTCGGGACGATGCTGATCATTTCATCCAGACAGGCGAGTTTTTCCGCAGGGGTTTTGCTTGAACGAAAACGCTTTTCAGCGTCATAATATTCTGGCGGCAGGTTTGTTGGCATAATGATAACCTTTGGGCAGGCGTTTCATTATTGGCAACAGCTTCGTTTCACGTTAAAAAAATTCGTATAGAAAGTCAACCGGCTGCGTACCAATGTTCTTTCGGCGGTTGATTTTTAAGCGCTTGGAGTCTATTCATATTCAATTAATGTATTAAAGTCGTCAAAAAAGCGGCTGATTTGCAGAAAGGACGATCTGAGGCGATGGATAAAAAATGGGTGGATGCTTTTGGTAAAATGACATACGGTATCTATGTCCTAACGTCTAATGCGGGTGAAGCGGTCAACGGCATGATTGCCTCCTGGGTCTCGCAGGTTTCACATGACCCGCCACTTATCTTGGCCGCTGTACATCCCAACCGATATACCCATCAGCTGATCGAGAAAGGCGGCTGTTTCGCACTGCATGTGTTGTCCGACATGCAGACAGATTTCCTGGCGCGATTTAAAAGACCGGATATAGAAGATAAATTTTTCGCACTCGATTGGACGACCGGCTTAACCGGCTGTCCGATCCTGAGTGACTGCCTGGCCTATTTTGAATGTGTGCTCAAAACCCAATACCGGCCCGGGAATCATACCCTGTTTATCGGCGAAGTGATCGCCGTCGGCCGTTTAGGGGATGGCACGCCGTTGACATCGCTGGACTATGAGGGCCTTTACCTGGGTAAGGACTGAGCCGGGCAACGACACCTGTGCTACCCGCTAGATGCATTTTGCAATTGATAAAAAAAGTCATCCACGAAAGGAGAGCATGCTTATGGCTTCCTGGAAAAGCTATCTGGAAGAAAATCAGGATCGTTTTCTGGAAGAGCTGCTGGCGTTTTTGCGCATTCCCAGCGTTTCCAGTTTAAAAGAACACAAAGAAGACGTGCAGCAGGCAGCGCTCTGGGTTGGTGCACGGATGAAGGCTGCCGGCATCGAAAATGTCGAAATTCTGCCAACCGGCGGCCATCCGGTCGTTTACGGCGATTGGCTGCACGCAGGCGAGAAACCCACCATTTTGATATACGGACATTTTGACACCCAGCCGGTCGACCCGCTGGATCTGTGGTCCCAGCCGCCGTTTGAGCCGACGATCAAAGATGATCGCGTCTATGCCCGGGGGGCTTCCGATGACAAAGGCAACATGCTGGTGCCGATTCTGGCAGTGGAAGCAATGCTCAACAGCATCGGGCGGCTGCCGGTCAACGTTAAATGCTTCTTTGAAGGCCAGGAAGAGATCGGAAGTCCGCAGCTGCCTGAATTTATTTCGGCCAACCGTGACCGTCTGGCCTGTGACCTGATTTTCAGCGCCGACGGCGGTCAATGGGACGAAGAACAGCCGGCGCTCATGATCGGGCTGCGTGGTTTGTGTAACCTGCAAATTGATGTTCAGGGGGCTAAAAGCGATACCCATTCCGGAACTTTCGGCGGAACCATCATGAATCCCATCCATGCCCTGGTGCAGCTGCTGGAATCCATGCACACCCGGGATGGTAAAGTCGCCGTCGACGGCTTTTATGACGCCGTGCGTGCGCTTTCGGAAGCCGAAGAGACTCAGATAGCGGAAATCCCTTATAATGAATCGGCCTATAAAGCCGAGCTGGGTGTCGAACAACTTTTTGGTGAGCCCGAATATTCAACTTACGAACGGGCCTGGATACGACCCACGCTTGAAGTGAACGGTATCTGGGGCGGTTTCCAGGGTGAAGGGGTTAAAACCGTTCTGCCGAGCACGGCCCATGCAAAAATCAGCTGCCGCCTGGTGCCGGACCAGGATCCGGCAACAATCCTTGAATTGATCAGCGGTCATATCGACAGGCACCGTCCACCGGGCGTGAAGGTGACGGCAGAACCGAACCCGAGCACAGCAGACCCCTATTTGATTCCATTCGATCATCCGGGCAATCAGGCTGCCGTTGAGGTTCACAGGGCGCTTTATGGTAAGGAAGCCTATTACGCGCGCATGGGAGGTAGCATTCCGGTGTGTGGCCTGTTTTTAAAGGAGTTGGGCGCCTATACGGTCAATTTTGCCTTCGGCCTCAAAGATGAAAACATTCATGGACCGGACGAATTCTGGCGCCTTAAAAGCTTTAAGCGCGGTCAGCAGGCATATGGCATGCTGCTGGAAAAATTAAGCGATGTCAAGCTTACATGATCAGACCGCCCGCAGATCAGCATGGATCAATCGGGGTCAAGCCGGCAGGGGCAAACCTTGTGGGGTAGGGGTACGCTGATTTTTGGATCAGGGCTATTGTTGCTGCAGTATGCCCTGCATCTTGTCGATCAGCATTCTAAGCAGATCTTCTTTAAATCCATAGGGCATGACTTTGAAAATGTCGTGCAGGCGCTCCTCCCAGCGGTTCATGATGCCGGTGGGTGTGGGCTTTTCCCATGTGAGCAGATTGAAAACCTCGTCGCGAATCTTTCTGCGCATGCGCATTTTCTCGCGTTTGTCGGTGTGTTGTGCCATGGCCAGCGATTCTTCGAAAAACTGGCGAATTTCATAGATATCTAGTTCCGATAGTCGGGGCATAACCGCTTGACTCCAGAGTATAATTGCGGATTGACGAACCGTTGGCGGGTGAGCTTAATCTCGCCTATTTTCAGTAGTTTATCACATAATAGAGTTAAAAGTCAAATTTTAATGCCCAAGCCAAACCGCGCGCTTGGTGACGGTACCGCCGACTTGCCGGTTTGAATTCCGATTGACGCGCAAGCGTTGCGTCAAGTGCTCCAAAGGATAAGGTCATTTGAAAATTGTCATAACCAATGATGACGGCATTGATGCCCCGGGTCTGGACACGCTCTTTCAATGCATGCGGCCGCTGGGCGACATTGTTACGGTTGCCCCCCGACAGCCCCAGAGCGGCGTTGCGCATCGCGTCACCACCCGGGAACCCATTCATTTTCATCAGCTGCAAACGGATCGGTTCAGTATCGATGGCACACCCGCAGACTGCGCCCGGATCGCGCTGAAGCGATTTGTACCGGATGCCGACTGGCTGATTTCAGGGATCAATCCCGGGGCCAACCTGGGCTCTGACGTATACAATTCAGGAACGGTGGCGGCGGCCCGGGAAGCTACCATTTTAGGATGTCGTGCAATTGCGATTTCGCAATATATCGCCAGAGATCGGCAAATCGATTGGGCTGCGACCGGCTATCATGCCCGGTTGGTTTTGAAAATGCTGCTCGGCCGTCATCTGCTTCCCGGGCATTTCTGGAACGTTAACCTGCCTCACCCGCACGGCATTGATACTGAACTTTCCTATGAATTTTGCGGCCTGGATACCCATCCCCACCAGTATACCTATCAGCAACAGGGTGACGCACTCATGTATACTGGGACCATCCATGAACGTCCACGGGACCCGGTCAAAGATGTTGCAGTGTGTTTTGACGAAGGCAAAATAGCGATCACCTGCCTGGCGGTGGGCACGCCCGGCTGAGGCTAATTGGCGCTTGCCGGCAGAATAAACAAAAAATCGCCGCCAACATGTCG
>JASFNW010000086.1:0-21751 GCA_050116835.1 Desulfobacterales bacterium | reverse complement strand
CATATTGGCCAGTGTCATACTGGTTTTACTGGATAGCGTCAGCGCCATACGAAAACCATACGGTCATGTTTTATTGGCCGGCGAGTGGCTTTTCACGTTCCTGTTCACCATCGAATACCTGTTGCGGCTGTTGAGCGTCGGGCGGCCGGTGGCTTATGCCACCAGCTTTTACGGTATTGTCGATTTGTTGGCCATTTTGCCCACCTACCTGAGCATTTTTTTGCCGGGGGCCCAGTATCTGCTGGTTATCCGGATATTGCGGGTCCTGCGCATTTTTCGGATACTGAAACTGGTACAGTATCTGGGCGAGGCCCGATTGCTTGTTCAGGCTTTACGGGCCAGTCTGCGCAAAATTATTGTTTTTCTGATGACCGTCTTAACGCTGGTAACCATATTCGGAGCCTTTATCTATTTGGTCGAAGATCCTGAAAACGGTTTCACCAGCATACCCAAAAGCATCTACTGGGCCATTGTTACATTGACCACGGTCGGTTACGGGGACATCTCGCCCCAGACCATCATTGGTCAGTTGATTTCCTCGGCAATAATGATTATTGGATATGGTATTATTGCCGTTCCGACCGGCATCGTTACGGTCGAATTAGCGCAGGCCTTCAAGCGTCAGGTTACCACCCAGGCCTGTCCGGAGTGCAGCGCCGAAGGACATGACCGGGACGCCAGGTTTTGTAAATATTGTGGAGCCAAGCTCTAACACACATGGCTTTTGTTAACGAACTGACAGGGTCGCTGAGCGAACCCGAATAATATTATCATGTTGAACTCAAATCTAGTGTTCACCTATCTGATGCTGGGCGTATTTTGTCTGTCAGGGCTGAATTGCGCAGCCCAGACCCCTTCAGCGGAAAAACCACACCATACATCTAACGGGTTTAGAAATGTTCATAGCTACGAGGAGAATGGATTTGGGGATTTCTTAAGGTGGCGCCGCGAACGTGCCAAAATGGATATACCGGGGCCGGAACACTACTCCTTTCCGCTGGCGAAAAATGATCCAAACTTCCTAAGCCACAACCGAGAGCAGAACACCGTGACCTGGATCGGGCATGCTACGCTGCTGGTGCAAATTGGGGGATACAATATTTTAACCGATCCGCATTTTTCCAAACGGACTTCACCGGTTCAGTGGGCCGGCCCCGAGAGAGTGGCGCCTCTGGGTTTAGCACTCGATGATCTGCCGCCCATCGATATCGTCGTGATTTCACATGACCATTATGATTCCCTGGATGAGCAATCCATCAAAAAACTGCATCAGAGGCCCGGCGGAGAAAAAACCCGCTTCTATGTGCCTCTGGGATTAAAGAACTGGTTTGCGGTGCGCGGCATCGAGCAGGTGATTGAAATGGACTGGTGGGACCGCAAATCCGACGGAAAATTAGAAATCATCGCCGTACCGGTGCAGCATTGGAGCAAACGCAGCATTTTTTCGAAAAATAAAACGCTCTGGGCCGGGTGGGTGATCAATGCCAGGGACTTTCGATTCATTTTTGTCGGCGATACCGGTTATGCGCCGCATTTTAAGGAGATTGGCGCGAGGCTGGGTCCCTTCGACCTGGCAGCCATTCCAATCGGTGCTTACGAGCCGCGCTGGTTTATGAAAAAGCATCACGTCAACCCTGAAGAGTCGGTTCAAATCCACAAAGATATTCGTGCAAAGAAATCAGTGGCCATCCATTGGGGCACTTTTATTCTAACCGATGAGCCGTTGGATGAGCCACCCAAGCGGCTGGCCGGCGCATTGCAAAAAGCTCGGATTCCAGCCGAAGAATTTGCCGTGCTGCAGCACGGACAAACCCTTATTCTCGATTAAATATAATCTAAGTCGACTGAACTTAATTATATAGACAAAACGATTGAATATGTCTAAGATGCTTAAGGCTCAGGGGGATAGCTGCGGGTAAACGAGGCGGCCATTGCATTAAACCGATTGGAACGCAGAAAGGGTGTATGATGCTCTATCTTGGAAAATTTTTGCACATGACCAACCAGCAGGCCGAAGCGGAATCAGAAAGGAGGCATGGAGAATTCAACCTGATCGTTGAGGCTGAAGACAGCCAGGCGGCGCTTGAATTCTTTAAAGCACGCATTATCGAATCACGAGAAAAAAGTGATTTATTTGAAGGGGACTGCACGATTTACATTGTCCATCTTCTGGAACTTGAGCAATTTCCCAACGAACGCGCGCGAATGCTATACTACAAATCCGTTGCCGGTGATCCGATTATGCCGTATATCAGCTGCTCGGCGCCCAATGGAACTACCGACGGGTGTCGGATCCTTAACTGGATGAAAAACCGACCGGAAATCGACGGTGAAGATGCCAATCTATTCGTAGAATTTCATTCAGGCGATGATTAAGTGCAACTTCTGAATACTATCCAGCGCCATCCTATCCTTTGTGATTGTCGTAGCGACGTGATCACCATCGGCCCCTCTATCTTGGCATATCCGCGTGCAACGATTTCCGACTGGGAAGCAGATAAGTAAATCGATACCCTCCCCAATCTGTTTCCTAATATTTTTTTAATTATTTGACGTTTTCCTTAAATCGAATTTGGTTGATGAGGGAATATTTACTTGAATGTTAAAAACCATAATCGTCCTCTGCGGATACTGGTAGTTGAAGATAATGCCGATATCGCCGAAAATATTGGTGACTATCTGGAGCAGCAGGGTCATGTACTTGATTTTGCCATGGACGGTATCGGTGGATTGCATCTGGCGCTGACACATGATTTTGATATTATTGTATTGGATATCATGTTGCCGGGAATGGACGGATTAGCCTTTTGCCGCAAGCTTAGAAAAGAAGCAAATAAAGATACACCGGTATTAATGTTGACGGCCCGTGATACGCTATCAGATAAATTAGAAGGATTTGACGCCGGTGCTGATGATTACCTGGTAAAACCCTTTGCGTTGGAGGAGCTTGCAGCCCGGATCGGCGTTTTAGCGCGACGCAGCGGTCAAAAACCACTCTCCCGGCTCTGTCTAGCTGATCTTGAAGTTGATATTGGTAAAATGCAAGTTCGACGAGCCGAACAAAAAATCGAGTTGAATCGGACATGCCTTAAGATATTGATCATGCTCATGCAGGCGCATCCGAATATTGTCACCCGCAAAGAATTGGAGCTGGTCCTATGGGGTGACGAACCACCCGGGAGTGATGCTTTGCGCAGCCATATCTATGCTCTTCGTATCGCTATTGATAAACCGTTCAAGCATTCATTATTGGAAACCATTCACGGTGTCGGCTACCGATTGGTGGTGCCGCATGAAATTTCATCATAGTTTACATACACGAATTATTTTTGCTTTTTGTCTCTTCGGTGTCGTCCTGGGAACTGCATATGCAACTGCTGTATATATTTCTTTAGACCTGATCGATGATCATCTGATAGATAACCGTCTTCGCGAGGAAATTGAGTATTTTACCAACTACTACAAATACCACCATCTTTTACCGCGCTCGACTTCACCTTACATCACTGCACATCTGGGTCGGGAATCCATGCCGCTGTACCTCATCGAATTGGTGAAGGGGCTGGATGAAGGTTTGCACGAGGCTTATAGCGGACCGGATGAATATCATATTGCGGTACAAAAGCTGCTCGATGGCAAAAAGCATCTGTATCTGCTGTATGAGGTCAGCGCGCTGGAATTCACCGAGAAACGTAAACTCAACATTGGATTTGTACTGTTCGGCGGTGTCATTTTAATTACGCTTCTAGGCTGGTGGATCGGGCGACTGACCTCGCGCAAAGTCATCGCCCCGGTTATTCATCTATCGGATCAGGTCAATAGATCCGGCCCGGAAAATCTGCCCACCAATCTTTCAAAGGATTTTATTGCAGACGAGGTCGGAACATTGGCCGCGGTGCTGGAACAATCTATGCAGCGTATCGAAGCCTTCGTTGAACGCGAGCATCAATTTACGCGTGACGCCAGTCATGAACTTCGAACACCGGTTACGGTAATCAAAGGTGCCGTTGAAATCTTGCGCAAACAGCTAAACCCCATTGAAGAACCCGTGTTACGCCCTCTGGACCGTATCCAACGGCAAGTCACCAACATGGAAAATATCATTGAAGCGTTGCTGTGGTTGTCCCGCGAAGAGATATCAGCTGAAAACACGAAAACGTTTCCAGTACTGCCACTAGTGCGTAGTACTATTGAGGAGAGCCGGCAGCTGATTGTCAAAAAAACGATCGATATCAGCTTGGCGGCCGAAGGCAATCCGGTTTTGGGTGTTCCTGCTCCTCTTTTTCAGATTGCTTTAAGCAATCTTATTCAAAATGCCGTTCGTTACACGTCCAACGGCCATGTCTCTGTTCATGTGCGTGATGATCGCTTGGTGGTCTCTGATACCGGCAGTGGAATCAAGGAATCTGATTTGGACAACATAACCCAGCCCCACATTCGCGGCACCGACAGTAATGGGTTTGGTTTAGGATTATCTATCGTCAAACGCTTGTGCGATCGCTTTGGCTGGCAATTTGAGATTAAGAGTGAGGTGGACCGCGGAACCACTGCGCAGTTGATTTTTGGTTCGTCAGGAGAATAGCACCAGAGGACTTCTTATCTGATAAATTTCTCATAGTTGACCCAAAAGCCTATCCTCCATTTCATCATCCCTTCCATTGTTGCAACCGTCGCCGCTTTTCAGGAATGAAGATTTCACGTTTTTTTCACATTCATTTCACAATTTTTTGATGTGCCACATAGTAGTATTGCACGGCTAAATAGTCCAACCGGGTATGATCGATAACCTCAGCTGCCCGAAATAATATTCAGCCATGCTTCATTTCGCTATTTTTAATTCCGAAACACCCTTACTTTGAGAGAACATTTTGTCTAAGCCTCATGGAATTGAACGTTAAGCCAGAGAAAATCTCCTTGGATCGGCGAAACTTTATCAAGACAGCTGCACTGTGCGGCGGGACCGTGACGCTGGTTGGAATTCCACTAGCCAGTTATTTCATTGCTCCCGCATTGAAAAAGGGTACCGGAAAGTGGGTGGATTTCGGAGCCGCCCAGGATCTGAATCCGGGCAGCATTGAGATGCTTTCCTACGAATTTATGGTCAAAGACGGCTGGCAGGTTCTACCTCAGCGTGGATTTGTCTGGGCCAAGACCGAAAAGGCCGGCAAAATACTCATATTTTCATCGACCTGCACCCATCTGGCCTGCAACGTGATTTGGCGGGAGGAAGAGGAGGTTTTTGAATGTCCCTGCCATTCCGGTCGCTTTGATATCAATGGCCGGCCGATTGCCGGTCCACCCACGAAGCCCTTATCCGTTTTGACGCATAAAATTGAAGATGACAAGCTCATGGTTTATCTGAGCTTTTAACCTAAACCCAAACGCAAAGGAGGAATCATGAGCAAAACAGTCATAATGAGTATGATGATGAGTCTGGCAGTGGTTGTTGCTGGAATGCTTTTTGATGCCGGAGAAGTGACCGGTGCGGCTAAACAAACCATTACTGCCGCTAAAGTCAAAAACGCACCCGGCGGTTTGGATGATCCAGTCTGGCAAGAGGCCAAAGCCGTGCAAGTCCCCTTTGAAGGCAAAGAACAATTTGCCGGTAAAAAGGCCAGCGTAGGTACAAAAGCTGTTTACACCGATGATGGCATTTATTTCAGGTTCAACTGGCAAGATGCCACCAAAAGCGTGACCAAAGGAGCCTGGCAATACGATGGGCAGAGGTGGTCCCATCAGAAAGGCAATGAAGATCGGATTGCGCTCTTATTTGAGATTGAACGCATAAATAAATTTGCGACCAAAGGTTGCGCGGTTGTCTGCCATGTTCCGGCCGGGAAAACAGCTAAAGACGGCAAATTCGGCACCGCTACAGCAGCCGAAAAGGGAGATATGTGGCATTGGAAGGCTGCACGGTCAGACCCAGCCGGATTTGCTGACGACAAATGGTTAACGAAAATCGGAGAGGAAAAAGGGGGTCGCAAAAGCGACGCCGGGAAGGGGGGCGACACAAAAAATATGACCGCCGATAAATCCAAACCCATGTATATGCCGGCGTCCGGCAAGCAGCTTGCCAAAAACGACATTCTGCTGGTGGCACATGCAGTGGAAATAAAGGACTACTCTGTATTCAAATCCGGTGACACCGTGACCTTTCGCATGCCCAACATGCCGGAAGGCTCGCGCGCCGATATCAAAGCCCTCAGTCGATATGCCGACGGGAGCTGGACGGTCATGCTGTATCGCAAGCTGGATACCGGACACGATGATGACGTGGCATTTAATCCTCGGAAAAAATACAATTTTGCCATGGCGCTGTTCGACGATTCAGGCGATGAGAATTCGTATGATTCCGAAGTGCTCACCTTGCAATTTGCACGCTAATAAGTTTGGACGTTAAGGGGCCGCTTTGAAGAAGCTAAACTGGAATCAGACGGACACCTGGTCCGAAATGTTGGCGCTGGGCGACATTGTAGACCGCATAAAAGCGTTGCGGGTGCCGGCTGATGCGTTGACCTGGCACCGTTTCTCGGGTTCGCTGCTGCTGGTGCTGCTGGTGTTGCTGTTTTTGTCCGGGGCTTCTATGGCATTTTATTATTCGCCAGCCCCGGGCGCAGCCTACGATAGTGTTGATTTCGCTCTGTTTTCCGTACCTTTTGGTGATGTCATCAAAGGCGTTCATTATTACAGTTGGAATATTTTTCTAATTCTTATGGGATGGCATCTGGTCCGGGCCTTTATCGTCGGCGCCTACAAGTCGCCCAGGCAATTGCTGTGGGTCTCCGGAGTGTTGATCATGCTCCTGATACCGGCTTTGATTATCACCGGAGACCTGCTTCCTTGGGATCAGAATGGGTTTTGGACAACGCAGGTTCGAATCAGTATCATTGCCTCAGTTCCAGTTGTCGGTGATTTCATCGTGCGTCTGATTCAAGGCGGACCCTTGACCGGCATTGTCGCTCTAACCCGCTTTTATGTGTTGCACATTCTCATCTTACCGATCGTATTGATTTTTTTAATGGTGATTCACTTTCATTTTTTAAAGGCGCGGGGACTCTCCGAGCCTCTGCTCAAAAGGGATTCCCAACCCGAGACCATTTCTTTCTTTCCACAACTGGTCAATCGCTGGTTATTTTTGTTTTTAGGGGTTACGATGGCGTTGGGAATCATCTCCCGCTATTGGCCGGCGCCGCTGGGCGATCCGGCCGACCCGACCGACTCGACCTTTGTCCCCCGGCCCGAGTGGTGGGTTTTGTTTTTAAATCAGCTCGTCACTGTGTTTAAAGGCCCTTTGACGGTGCTTGGCACCGTCATTATTCCCGGCGGACTGGTCGCTTTGCTGATGGGCTTGCCATTTTTGGACAGATCGCCTGAGCGACATCCGGCGCGCCGCAAAACCGTCATTCTGGTTGCGGTGGTTGTGGCCGCCATTTTACTGGGCTTGTCGATCATGGGCTATATCGAGCATTTTAACGAAAACCATGCCTAAAATATGGATTTGCGATCCGATTTCGATCTTCCCGAATTTGACTCGGGGTTGTCATATTTTAGGGCAAAAAACAAAAACGGAGGTCTGGCATGCGTGTGCGGGCCATCATCAATGTAAGCGTGGGTGTGGTTTTGATATTATCCATAACGATATTGATGCGACAACAGCTGGCGGGAGCCCACACGCTGGTCGTCACGGCTCGGTATGCCAAAATGGCTCCGCAAGGCTTGGATGATTCCATATGGAATACGGCACAAGCGGCTCAGTTGCTTGTCGAAGGCCGTGAACCGGGTGTCGGCGCTCCTGGGACTGTGACTACCCGAGTGCTGTATACCGACGACCGCCTATTTTTTTTGTTTAAATGGAAGGACCCTACACGCAGCATCACCAAGCAATCATGGATATTTAATGGTCAAAAGTGGGTCCATCTGAAAGGCAATGAAGATCGTATTGCCGCGTTGTTTGAAATTACCCGGATAAATAAATTTGCAACCCGGGGTTGTGCGATCACCTGTCATAGCCCGGCGGATGTCCCCAGAAAAGACTGGAAATTTGCCACTAAGACCGATGATGAAAAAGGGGATCTCTGGCACTGGAAAGCTGCCCGTTCTGGTCCATACGGGTATGCGGACGATGCCTGGCTGACTGTAGCCGGGAATCCGACCGGATCGTATCGTGAAACCGGGCGCAGAAAAGATACCGGTGCCGGCGGAGACGTCAAAAATGAGACCCCGGATGGAATTCGGCCCTTGTATATGCAAAATTCGGCTGTAAAACCTTCAGCCCCCGGATTTCTGCTGGCGGAAGAAGCAGTTAAGATCACAGATTATTCGATTTTCAAGAGCGGGCATATCATTCCTTACCGTTTACCGCTGAAACCTTCCGGGTCCCGTTTCGATGTCAAGGCCACCAGTCGTTATGCCGATGGCGGATGGATGGTCATGCTTTCCCGCAAGCTGGATACCGGCCATGAAGACGATGTTGTCTTTAATCCCAAAAAAAGGTACAGTTTTGCGATAGCCGTGTTCGATGATTCAGGGTCCGATCACTCCAAAGCGACCGAGCCGATGACGTTGCTATTCAGCCATTAAGAATCGGCAAGTTCTCCTGCCTCAAGCATTTTTTTCCTGCCGAATACGCAACTCGCTTCTTATTTAAAATATTGTATGACCAGTATTTACAGGCTGATAGAATGTTAAAATTAACAACAACGAATTTTTTTCTTGACACCGTATAAAGTTTGGTATAACAAACTTTTTGTTTATTGTACGGTTCTCATGGAGGATTGAATCGGAATGCGAATCAACATGCGGAAAATGATGAACAATCAGGCTGGCACCATTGCCAGTATTAAAGTCGGGGGCGAACTGGGACGCCGCATCCGCGACATGGGTCTGATACCGGGGACTGAAATCAAAGTCCAGGGCCGCGCACCCTTAAATGACCCTGTGGCCTTAAGGGTCATGGGGGCAACGCTGACATTGCGCAATAACGAAGCCGACTTCATCGAAGTGGAGGTTGATTAGCCGATGGCGCCTACCGTTGCATTGGCCGGCAACCCGAATTCCGGTAAAACGACGCTTTTTAATGAACTGACCGGGTCTCGGCAGCACGTTGGAAATTATCCGGGAGTGACGGTTGAAAAAAAAGAAGGCACCTATGTGCGCGATGGGTTCAGGCTGCACATTGTTGATCTTCCCGGCACTTACTCGCTTACAGCCTATTCTTTGGAAGAAGTGGTGGCCCGTGATTTTCTGGTCAACAAGAAACCGGAGGTGGTCATCAATATCGTGGATGCTTCCAACCTGGAGCGCAATCTGTATCTGGCCGTTCAGTTTCTGGAGATGGGCATCCCGCTATGCATTGCTTTGAACATGATTGATGTGGCCAAAAAAAGAGGCATCAAAGTGAATGCCGCAAAACTTTCATCTCTGTTGGGTGTGCCTGTAATCCCGACAATTGCCCGCTCCGGTGTAGGCAAAAAAGAGCTCATGGACAATGCTTTTCAAATTATAAATGATAATGAGCATTTAAACCCGCTCAAAATTTCTTACGGTGCTGATATCGATCCGGTTCTGGTTGAAATGGAAAAAAACATCACGGACAACCAGTTTCTGACCGACACCTACAGGGCGCGCTGGATTGCTTTGAAATACATGGAGAATGACGAACAAATCCTTACCCTCGGTCGCGAGGTTGATGCGGATTTGTCGGGTCGATTGGAAGAACAGGTCCGCAAGGTATCACGCCATTTACAAAATACCCTGGATACCTATCCGGAGGCTGTTATTGCCGATCAACGCTATGGGTATATCAATTCTATTTTAAAGCAAGGGGTGATCTACCACAAATACGACCGCAATCGGCTGTACAGCTCGGATCGAATTGACAGAGTGCTGACCAACCGTTTCCTGGGTCCTTTAATTATGGTGGCGGTAATCGCCGGGCTCTACCATTTTACGTTTACTTACAGCAAATTGCCGGTGGAATGGCTGGAATCTTTTTTTGGCTGGTTGGCGTCAACCCTGACAGCCGTTTTGCCGGAGGGGCTGCTGCAATCGTTGATTGTTTCCGGTATCATTGATGGGGTTGGCGGCGTTCTGGGCTTTGTCCCCTTAATTATGTTTATGTTTTTCGGCATCGCTATCCTGGAGGATTCGGGTTACCTGGCCCGGGTGGCTTTCATGCTGGATCGCATATTTCGCATATTCGGCCTGCACGGCAGCTCGGTGATGGCTTTTATCGTATCCGGCGGGATTGCCGGTGGCTGTGCGGTACCGGGTGTGATGGCAACCCGCACGCTCAAGTCTCCCCGTGAACGCCTGGCCACCCTGCTGACCGTGCCATTTATGAATTGCGGTGCCAAGTTGCCTGTATTTGCTCTCTTGATCGCCACATTTTTTGCGCGGCATGAGGCGCTGATTATGTTTTTCATCACTCTCGGCGCCTGGGCCGGAGCCTTGCTGGTTGCCAAACTGCTGCGCATCACGGTCATCAAAGGCTCGGCGACGCCGTTTGTAATGGAGCTGCCGCCCTACCGAATGCCCACCTTCAAGGGTCTGGCGATACACACCTGGGAGCGTACCTGGCAGTACATCAAAAAGGCCGGTACGGTGATTTTGGGGCTGTCGATTGTGCTGTGGGCCATGATGACCTTTCCCGGACTGCCGGAATCAAAGCTTGCTGAATTTGAAATGCAACGCCAGCAAGAAATAAGCCGGGTGGCGTCTGCCATTGCCAGCGAACTGAACAACGCCGATGATGACGCTGAACTTTCCGCACCGGCTTACCAGCTTAAGCAAAGCCTTCGACGCATCGATGCGGCTCAAGCCGAAGCCGGATTGCGATATTCGATTGCCGGTCGCATCGGGGGTGCTCTGGAAACTGTGTCGAAATGGGCCGGTTTTGACTGGCGAACCAACATCGCCCTGGTGGGCGGCTTTGCCGCCAAAGAAGTGGTGGTCACCACACTTGGCACCGCTTACTCTTTAGGCGAGGTAAATCCGGAAGAAAGCGACTCTTTGTCCGCGACATTGGCCAAAGACCCCGCTTGGTCGCCGTTGATGGCCATCGGCCTGATTGCTTTTACGATGTTTTATTCGCCCTGTTTTGTCTCGGTCATCTGCATCGTGCGAGAATCCGGCTCCTGGAAATGGGGTATTTTTGCAATGGCATTCAATACCTTGCTGGCCTTTATACTAGCGGTGCTCATCTTTCAAGTTGGATCCGCCCTGGGAATTTTGGTGAACTAGCAATGCAAACTATTATTGTCATCATCATCGTTGCCATCGCGGCAGCGTTTTTGATCCGAAAGTTTTTTAAAAAGTTCAAGCAACAAGACGCCTGCAGTTGCGGCTGCGCAAGTTGCCCGGCCGACACGGCCGCAACGTGTGAAGAAAACCCGGATAATTCCAAAAAGGAAAACTAAAATGCGCCGTTCAGAAAGGCTTAGCTCGAATATGGAAGATTATCTGGAAGCGATCTTCAACATTTCACAAGAAAAACAGGCTGCCAGAGCCAAAGATATCGCCGAGCGGATTAACGTCAACAAATCATCGGTCACCGGAGCATTGCGGTCGCTTTCTGAAAAAGGTCTGGTGAACTACGCTCCCTACGATATCATTACCCTGACCGCCAAAGGCAAAAAGCTGGCAGCTGAAATTGTCAGAAGACATGCGGCGCTCAAAGAGTTTTTTATCAAAATCCTGCTAATTGACAAAGATGAGGCCGAAGAAGCCTCCTGCAGGGTCGAGCATGCGGTCTCAAAAAACATTATCGATCGGCTCGTCCGCTTTGTTGAATTTATGGAAATCTGTCCCCGTGGCGGCAAAGAATGGTTAAAAGGGTTCCGACGCCATTGCGAAAACGGCGACACCACCAAGCTTTGTGGCAATTACATTGATGACTGTCTTGAAGATTTGAAAAAAAGAGAACGTGAAATTACATCCTCACAAAAAAAGTAACTATCTTGATTTGTCTCGTTTGATTGTTGGCAGCCGCAAAGGCTGTGCTCGGCAGGCGTATTCATCTGGCTGGCGGAGATTTGGGCATGTTTTGAATGACTTCCTTTAATTTTTTGGAAAAATCCTCAGGAACTGATCTATTTTTCGTTTGTTTGCACAGATCGACGGTCCGTTTCAGGGTCTGCAGGCACACAAAGCAGGGAACGCATTCCTTGACGTGTTTTTCGATGTCCCGGCAGGTAACTTCGTCCAACTCATTATCCAGATATTCAGATAGTTTTTCAAAAAGTTCCAGGCAGTGTCTGTGATCGTGCTCATCCTTATTCATTTTCAAAATATCCTTTCAACCTGTCCCTTAGGTATAAGCGTGCCCGGTGCAATCTGACCTTCACGTTGGCTTCCGATAAATTTAGGATCTGGGCAGTTTCGGCCGTTGTAAACCCCTCAATGTCGCGCAATACGATGACCAATCGATACTTTTCCGGAAGCGAAAAAATCCCCTCGTTGATCTTGTCCAGAAGCTCATTGCTCAGCAGCTTGTCCAGAGGCATTTGCGCCCAGTCAGGGACCTGCTGGGGAACCTCGGCTTCACTCTGAGGATAAAACTCATCCAGGGATAGTTCCCGTTCCGGTGCGAATTTAGACTTTCGCCTTTTTTTAATGCAGGTGCTGGCAGCCACCCGGTAAAGCCAGTTTTTAAATTTCGTTTCGTACCGGAAATCTTTCAAGTATCTGAAGACATTCAGAAAGGTTTCTTGCACCGTGTCTTCGGCGTCGGCTGCATCCCGGCACATTCGAAGGCTGAAATTGTACAGCTTTTGCTCGTAGCGTTTGACAAGATCCGGGAATCGGTCGAATTGGCCTGCATTAATGGCCCGTATGAGCTCAAAATCTTTATCTTTTATCTGTTTGCGATTCGTCCGCTTGGCTGCTGTCATGGTTGCTCGTCACCTGACAAGAATCCTTCAGTCAGGTCGAAATGCCCAATTTAGGCAGAATATAGGCCTGCAGGAGATACCAAACGCCCACAATGGCCAACATAAGGATAATCTCTTTCATTTTTAATGCTCCACGTATTTAATAAGGTCTTAGCGGACGTTTGTCCACCGTTTTTTAAAAATGAGACCATACCTCTTGACAAGCAAAATCGCCAGACAACACCACAATATTTAAGACCCGCGTCTCCAATATTCTTGCTTCTGCGAAGCCGGGCATCGTAAATCGGTTGTCATAAATTTTCTCATATGATGTTAAACCACCCGAACCCTTTCGGCGGGGTCCTGGTCTTCGGACGGATTGACGCCATCCAGATTCCCTTTTCTTTTGGTTAAGAAATGAATGGGACATGACGATCGAAACTTGCAGTATATTTGCGGATCACGACACTGTAAGCATTCTTCGCACATGTAAATGCGATGCTTTAAGCAAACAAAAGACGTTTCTTTATCCGGGTGATTGATGCAATGTTCCATATTTATTCTTCCAGCTGAAATGTCCGAAAATCCAAAATTTTCCATTTCAATTTACCACTGTGTAACCCAACGCCTTTTTCGAGCCAGGCAATAACCGGCGGCCATCAAAAATGCCATGACCAGACCCAGATGAGCGAGGTCCAGAAAAATGATGAACCCCGGTTCGAACCGGCTGCCGGTGAGATTGCGAATTACCAGAAATATTCCCGATACCAGGATTCCGACCAGAATGGCTCCCCTGACGTAACCGGATACGGTCAGGCGAATGTGTTTTTTTTGCAAAATCAAGTAGTCGATGATCATATAGGCCACCAGGGCCAGGATCAATATTGCGGCCAGGTAATGGATATAATGGGTGACATAAAATTGCCCCAGCCACCCAAGACCGGGAATATCGGCAATGTAGTAACGTTTAAAAACCGGCATCTGGCCAAAGCCGGTAAGCGTAAGGAAAAAAACCGAAAGCAGGTAGATATAACGAACGGCTTTGTTTGGCATCTTGGATATCATGTCCGATTGCTTTCTCATCTTATCAGGCTCCTTGTTTGCTATTCGCTGCTTTTTGTTAGCTTTACAAATTTTCCCACTGCTGCTGCAATCCCGGCCACCGGGGCAATGGCCATTGCAGTGGTCAGGTTGTTGGCTTCGGCCATGGTGTTTTTTACCGGGTTAAGGTGGGGTTTACCTTTGCCCTTTTCGATGGCCTTATTCAGTTCTTCAAACGGCACCGGCGAAACATAAATCGTATTGGTTCCGCCATTTTCCTTCTCGCCGTAAATGTAGCCATTGATTTCTTTGGCCAATGCATGTGCCTTTTGGATGATTTCATCCCGCGGCCCAATAGTCTGAACGTCCTCAGGGCAGGCTTCAATGCAGGCTGGCAATTGACCTTCTGCGACCTGTTCGTAACAGCGGTCGCACTTGTACATTACACCGTTGCCGGCAAATGACGGCAGAATATCCAGATATAGGCCCGTTCCCGTTTGGCGCTGGGGAATATCCCAGGGGCATACCTTCTTGCACTTGGAACCCCCGAGGCAAATATCGGAGTCAATCCTGGAAATGCCATTGTCAAGCTGCCGTGCAGCACCCCAAGGGCAAAGCTTGACACACGGTGGGTTGACACAGTGCATACAACGTCGCGGCAGCGTAATTTCCTGTTCTTCACCGTTTACATTAACATAGGCGCGTTGAATAAAGAGCCAGTTGTAAGGGGTCAGACGATCAACAACATCCTGCTTTTCCGACCAGTCTTCAACCGGCACCCGGTTGGGATACATCTTGGGAAATGGTTTTTGGGGATTGGGGTACTTATGTGCGTTAGTTTCGTTACAGGCCTCCACACAGGCGCCGCAGCCGATGCATTTGCTGATGTCCAGCAGGGTTGCCAGCTGAGTTTTTTCATTCGGCGCGGCCGCTGCGGCAGCTCCTGGAACACTGCTGGCAGCCAAGCCGGCTGCAGCGGCAATTCCGCCCCTTAAAAAAGTTCTTCTTGAAATTTCTTGCTTCAACGGTGATCTCCTTTCAGGTTCGAGTCATCATCAGCACGCGTCATTTTGTTTTGTTGACCTTAAGGAACCAGGTCATCCGGATCAGTTACAATTTTTTGTCAAAAATAAGATTCATTTTTCCTAAACAGGATTCAAATGAATCGATTGCGTTACCCAAATTATAAGTTTTCCGATTTAAAATGGGATGAAGAGGGGGTAGTACTTTAACGGCAAGGGTGCGTTTGTAAAGGAAAAGATAAAAATAGAGGGGATCTGTTTTCCAAGATCCCCTCTATCTTTAGGCCTTTTTGGTTTTATACTCCCAATCACCGACGGATCCCTCGTCGGCAACTTCTTCCCAACCCGTAATCATGGCCCGGGTATGGGTAAATAGGGTGTGGCCGGTTGTGATCATGTATACATGCACGACGACAAAGGATAAGATGGCAAAGGCGCCGGCGGTATGGATCAGCGCCACGACCTGCAAAGACAGCCAGGATAGCCCCCAATCAGTCCAGGAATTGTACCCCCAGTACAAAAACCCTGTGGCCATTTGTACCGGAAGCAATATCGCCGCCAGAATCAGATAGACGATTCGCTGCAGCGGATTATGCTTGGCATCTTTGCGCTTGGGCACCGGGTGGGGTTCACCCCGGAAGATGCCATACATATAATAGCGCACCACGGATAACATCTTTTTGGTGGTCGGGATATATTGCCGCCACTCACCGGTGGTAAAAATCCAGAAAACAAAAAAGGCAAACGCGATCAGCCAGGTCAATCCGATAAAATTGTGTGTTTCCACCGCCGCTCTGAAGCCCAGCAGCGTAAACGCGCCATTGACTTCAAATCCCGTCAACAAAAGGATGACAATCAGCAGCGTCTGCAGCCAATGCCACAGCCGTTCGAAGCGCGCATATAAGTATATATTTTTTATTGTTCCGTTTTGGGTTAGCATGCGTTAATTTTCCTTTCTGTTTTTGCCATTGCCTCTGCTCAAAAACCGCCCCAGGGCATGGGCGAAAACCCCGATCAAACTGGCCACAACCGCACCCCAGCCGGTGAGACTAAGAATTGCGGAAACGTCGCGGCCGGGCATGTAAAAACCTTTCAGGTTGGCCAGTCGGCTGTCGCTTTTGGAGTGACATTCGGTGCAGGACAGGGATTTATCTTTGGGAGCCACCATGTGGGTGATCGGAAAAACGTAGGTTGTCTTAACGAAATCAAATTCACTTGAAAAAGGCAACCCCATGGAGGCCTGGCCCACAGCCAGCGCTTTATCCCAGTCGAGGTGGTTCCAGTAGCCTTGCTTGCCGGAAAGAAGCGGCATCAGTAAGGTCTGATTAATTTTGTCATACGGTTGGTTTCCTTTGTGCACTTTAAACGGGTAGATTCTCGAATCGGGATCCTGCCGGTCACCCTCCGGCCATGAGACCTTCGCGATCCCGGACGGATCTATTTTATCTTTGGCGGTAATGGATTTAATCACACCGTTATACCAGAAATATTCGGGCTTCACATTTTTGGCCCACTTCATCTGACCTTTGATGGTCATATAATCGAATTTGCCAAATTCATCTTTGGTCTTAAACTTTTTACCGTCCTTTAGCTTGCCGGACTGGGCCCAGTCCCAAGACATTTTGGTGGGATTGACTCGTGCGAAATCCGGAATATGGCAAGTCTGACAGGCCACTTTATCGGTGTGCTCATTCATTTTTTGGCCTTTTTTGTGGGGTCGGCTCGTGTGACAGGATTCACAGGTAATCTTGTTGGTGAGATCGTCCTCCACCAGGCTTTTTCGGTCGGTAGCCGCCGGTTGTGTGTAAACGCGTCCGGATATATTGTGCAGCGTGGTTGTATGGCAGCGGGTACACGTAAAATTCTGACCGTCTACCCCCATATGCACATCCAGAGTTTTACTTGGCTTGACCAGAGAGGTATCCAGATCACCGTGCTTGACGCCATCTCCGCCACCGCCGTAAAAATGGCATGAACCGCAGTTTCGGCGCGCCGGCAGGCTGAGCTTCTGGGCCGCAGCCCGCAGTTCTGCTTGAATTTCACGTGCGATTTCAACGGACTCCTCGTCACCGGCTGCAAGAAATGCTTTGATGTCAGTTATGGCTTCATCAAAATTCATATTCTTCTGACTGTGGCAGACCAAACAGTTGACCGCCGTTTCTTTTGTCTTACCCCAGCCTGGATGGCAGGACAAACAGCCCGCATCAACCGTTTTATTGGTCGAGATACAAAAATTGTTAAGCGAATTGCCGGCCTTGCCGTATTCTCTTTTTTTGTCCGACGGATCCGCCAGCCATGTCCAGTGAATGGTCTTGTGAAATTGCTTTTCGGCTTCGGAGTGACAGGAGATGCACGCCTGGGTCAACTCCGCTCCGGATGTAAAATCTTTTTGCAATGCCTTATGCTTGGAATGATCGGTTGTCCACCATACCTTTTTGGATTTAGTGGCCTGCTGGGCCATTGAGCGACCCGGCGCCTGATTTTCTTCTGCCCCTGACGCTCCGGCAAATGTTGGCATCAACATCAGCCCGCAGGCGAACAAAAATATATAGTTAAGAAGTGAATTTTTCCTTTTCGTTATGTTCATGTTGAGCTCCAGCTTTCCGTAGGAATCATCTGGTGTTGAGTTTACAAATGAGTCAATTTCTGTATTAATGCCCCCGACCCCGGCGCACTGAGCGGGGCCAGGGGCAAGCATATGTTGGTTATTCAGACGGGCTAATCTTTACCGTTCCATCGTCGTTGTAGATTGTCTCAGCTTCTAAGTAATAGACCTTTTTCAACTCCGGCCGAATGTCCTGCACCATATAATAAGCCTCGCCGCTGCGGGCACCCGTGTTACAGACAAACACGATGGGCTTGTCGGTGGGCAGGGTGGAGATTTTCTTCTCCAGCTCGTCGGTGGGCATATTGACGGCGGTCTTAAACGATCCGGCCGCATACTCATCGGGATCGCGCACATCGATCAACATAATGCTCTGCGGATTTTCTGCTACGATCTTCTCAAAGGTCGCAATGTCAATGGAGCCTTCTTCTGCCCCGGCCTTGACCGCAACGGCTGCAGGTGCTGCACCGTATGCCTTTTTCCAGGCCGGGTAACCCGCGGCAAAGACTCTGACATTCGTATAACCCAGCTTAACCGCCCTCCGGGCGGATTGATGACTGAGCTTTCAGGTAAAACCGCCGCAATAAAATATCAGCGGCGTGTCATTGTCCCGGGGCAACCTGCCCTGCAGCGTTTCAAACCGGCTGTCGGGAATGCTGATGGCCGAAGGAATATAGCCCTTGTCGTATTTGGCTTTTTTAGGCCGTGAATCGACGATCAGCGCTGTGTTACCTTCAATCTGTTTGGCCACATATTCAACCGAGACCGCCGAATAATTGCCTTTGGTTTTCACCCAGGCCGGATAACCGGCGGCAAACACCTTGACATTGGTGTAACCGAGTTTTTCCGCCCTCCGGGCGGATTTGTGACTCAGCTTTCAGGTAAGTCCGCCGCAATAAAAGATCAGCAGCGTATTTTTATCTTCGGGCAGCTTGTCGGTCATCCGGTCAAATTTGCTGTCCGGAATGCTGATGGCGGTGGGAATGTGCCCGTTGGCATATTTGGGCATATAGGGCCGCGAATCAATGATCATAACCCCTTCGGGTTGCGGCATGGTGGCGTATGGCTGCACAAAGGCCACATCCACAATGTCGTGAAACTGCCAGTCTGCTTTGGCCGGCTCGGCAGTCTTCTGGGTGGCGGCACACCCAGCCAACAGCGCCATTATGAGACACAGCGCTAAAGATGTCGCTGGTAATTTGTTAATCCGCATAACGTTCTCCTTTCGCTTTTATTTGTTGTTGCCGGGACTTTGCTCCGGCGGCTTTATAGTCGAATCATCTGCCGTTCTACTTGCATTTGGCCGGTGTGGGCGAATCCGACGCATGCTCGTATAAATAAGTATAGATATCGGTTACTTGAGTATCATTCAGTGTGCTCCACTCCTCTTCACAGCCAAATTGAGAATAATCTTTTTTGGTAAAAATGGCCTCCCACTCGGCCTGGGATCTATCAGCCGGGCTGATGGGCGGAACCTTTGAGTCAACAGCGCCACGCTCGAAGCAGGCTTTGTAAACTTTACGATAGGTGTATTTGCCTTTGCGTTTGTTGCCTTTATCCAGTGCAAGGCCGAGGCCCACTGCGGAAAACACAAAAAACAATGTCGTCAAGGTTGTAATTAGCTTCCGAAACATGATTTCTCCTTTCTTCGTTAAAAATCCGGTCAATTGAGTTTAGATTGAGGAACAGCCAAACTTTTTTATTTGTAACCGAGTAATTTCGAGTACCCGTTACTTAGGTAAGGTTCAATTAGCAAACCTTATGCCAACTAACTGAAGCGCGATCAAAATATTAACCCATTGAAATATTTATATATTTCACAATCAATGGGCTTATAAAATGCTCCTGGAAGGCAGGTGTTAACATTTGTCGAGTTAACATGTTAACACTTTAAGAGCGGATTTTGTGGGGCAAACGAATTATGTCGGATGAGTGACAGGAGGAAAACGCAATATTGCTTCATCTAAGAATGAAAAAGCCTCACGAAAAACCGGATTCAGTGATTTTTTTCATTGTAATTGTTAACCCATAGTGTTAAGTTAACTCTCTAAAGGTTAACAAGATTAACAGTAAACGCATATGTGCGAATAGATTATTAAACACAATCAATAATCTTGAGGCAATCAAGTAAATGGTTGAGTGTGTATGCCGGAGGGCAATTGCAATTGATTTTTTTGATCTTTCAGGCTTGTTCAATCGATGATCGCGCATTTGAAATAATCAGCGCACGAATTTTGCAACAAAGGAGCACATGCTGATGGAAATCGGGAAATACTGGAAAACCATCGTTGATACCTTGCAAGACGGTTTAATGGTTATAGATCCGATGGGAAATATCTTAGCGATGAATCCGGCGGCTGAAACCCTTACCGGCTATTCAGCCGATGAGTTGGTCGGCAAAAATTGTCGAACCTTAAATTGCACCGGCTGTGAGCTTTATGGGCGTGGTTCCGGTGAGGAGTGGTGCAGTTTGTATGTAAAGGGCGCCGTCAAGGCCAAGAAATGTTTAATCTCCAAAAAAGACCGGCGGGCGCTGCATGTTGTCAAGAATGCTTCTGTGCTCAGGGATTCCGAGGGGCGTATGATCGGAGCGGTGGAAACCTTCACCGATATCTCTGAAATTGTACGCCAGCAGCAGGAAATCCTGACGTTGCGCAAAAGCTGTCGGCTTGAAGAGGAGCACCACGGGCTGCTGGGCGAGTCGCTGCCGATGCAGCGCCTTTTTGAACTCATAGAGAATGTCGCCCAGACAGATGCACCGGTTTTGATCCATGGTGAAAGCGGCACCGGTAAAGAACTCGTCGCCCGGGCAATTCATGAAGAAAGCCCCCGCAAAGACAAACCGTTTATTAAAGTAAACTGCGCCGCCCTGAATGAAAACCTGCTGGAAAGTGAACTGTTCGGTCATGAAAAAGGGTCTTATACGGGGGCTGATCGGACGCGCGTCGGTCGTTTCGAGGCGGCCCATGAAGGCACGATCTTTTTAGACGAAATCGGGGATATACCACTGACTATCCAGGTTAAGCTTTTACGGGTCCTTGAAGAAAGAGAAATCGAAAGGGTCGGTGATCATAAACCCATCCCGGTGGATGTCAGGATTATCACCGCCACCAACAAGGATCTCGAGGCTCTGATCGCACAGAATTTATTTCGCGAAGACCTTTTTTTCCGGATCAACGTGTTTCCTCTCAACTGTCCATCCCTTTTTGAGCGGCGCGAAGACATCCCCATCATCGTCCAGAATTTTATTGAGCAAAATGTCGCCAAAAACAGTAAAAAAATAATCGGCCTGACCCCTGAGGCCATGGAAGTCCTGTCGAACTATTCCTGGCCCGGAAATGTTCGGGAACTGCGCAATGCCATTGAATATGCGTTTGTTTTGTGCTCGGGGAATTGGATCGACAAAGAACACCTCCCCCACAAAATCACAGCCAACAGCAAAAGACCTGTTGCGAAATCCCGTCAAAGCGCAGCGTCTTGGGAGGAAGAACGAAAAAAGCTGATTCATACGCTGCATCAGGTCGGTGGCAATCAATCCGAGGCAGCACGCTTACTTGGTGTGAGCCGGGTGACCGTCTGGAAGCGGATAAAAAAGTATAGCATTAATTTGGGGGCCGAGTTAGGAAAGACCGAAGTCGCTTAATCTTTACCCGCATTTTTGGGGAGTTGCAAATATAATTTGATCAGAAAAAGGATATGCAAAGTTTTTAGACGCGCAGCCAGATGAGTAAGTCTGGTCTGAAATCTGGATACCCATGGCCGCCTGACATCAGCGGCAAATGCGGATGCTTCCCTTTTATATAAGCATAAAGTCAAATGGAATCATAACAAAAACTTGCAGATTCAAAGCAAATATCATTCCGGTCAAACACATTTCAAAATATTCCAACGTTGTGTCTTGCATCTTGATATTCAAAAGCGTAACTATCTCTTTGGATTTCACCATTCGGCGGATTTCGCCAAATGCCCCTCCAGGTAAAATTCAACCTATTGTAATATCTTTGAAACCTTGATAGTGGATAAACGGTTTCATCCCCTGCGGATTTCAACCTTGTAAAGATCTTAATTCCATTACGAAATCAAAAGCTTAGAGGGCCATTTTAAATAAAAAAATGGGACCGGATTGAAAGTGTCTCGCCGCCGTTTGGTTGATGAATTAAGACGTAGAAAGGAAAATTTAACCGCTTCCGGTAAAATAAGGTTATACCATGGCA
>JASFNW010000085.1:0-21757 GCA_050116835.1 Desulfobacterales bacterium | reverse complement strand
TATCGGGTTCATTTATAGAAACCTGCAATAATATTCGCTTTGCTGTGGATCATAATCTTCCCGTATTTGTCAATTGTATAATCACATCTTTAAACTTTGATCGTATAGCTGAGATAGTGCAAATCAATCGCAAATTAGGTCTACAAGGC
This sequence comes from Desulfobacterales bacterium, assembly GCA_050116835.1. Taxonomy (GTDB): domain Bacteria; phylum Desulfobacterota; class Desulfobacteria; order Desulfobacterales; family JAHEIW01; genus JAHEIW01. Next base: position 21,608 of record JASFNW010000085.1, on the reverse strand, counting down.
ATTATATTCAGCCGATTCGTCCACTCGAAAGAAAGCCATTTAAATCCATCCGATAATCAACTTAAAGCCGCAATTCAAACCATCATTGATCAGAAGAAAGCTTCAGATATTCCCATCTATAGTAGCGTTTGCATACCAAAGTGCTTTCATAATTCAAATTTGTTCAATGGATGTCTTGCCGGGACGATAACACTGACCATCGATCCATGGGGTAATGTCCGTCCATGCGTTATGTCTGCTTCAAATTGCGGTAATTTGCTGGAAGATTCGCTGCGAGTAATTTGGCACAGCCAGGAAATGCAAAAGTGGCGCAGTTTTATACCGTCTTTCTGTGATCGATGTTCAGCCTATACAAGCTGCCATGGCGGCTGTCGGGCTGCCGCAATGATAAACGGTCTACAGCAAGACCCTCTCATCCGCGATCCTCTCCCTGAAGATCATTCCCATAAAAGAATAGACATTGAACTTCCTGAAGATGCCATCCCTGTAAAATGCTTTAAAATGAGACCCGAAACCTTCGGCTATATTCTGATCCAAAAAAGCCAGGTTATCCCGGTTGCGCGGGAAGCAAAGGATATTTTGGATTTATGCAATGGACATACAAAAATGCAGGCAATACATAACCGTTTTGGACAGGATGGTATCGATTTAGTTGCAAAGCTTTATTATCAGGGTATGATCAAATTCAGGTAAGTCGTTTCAATCTTTTGCTTAAGGGGCTTTTATGCCAATTTCTTGAATTCATTTATTTTTTCTAAAGTTGTGGATGCTTTGTAGCTCTTTAATTTTTTGTAAATCTTAAGCGCTTCTTTAAGTGCAGCGACTGCATCTTTGATCCGTCCTTCATATTTATACAAGATACCCATTTTCAACTTGACATCGGCCTTTCTGTGCGGCTCATTGATTTTCTCACATATCAAGAGAGCTTCATTGTAGTGTTTTTTCGCATCTGTAAAATTTCCCTTTAGCATTTGAAGTGCCCCCATAAACTCAAGGGCGCGCGCTTCTTCTGCAGGGCTTTGTAAATCACGCGCCATGATTAGGCTTTGATCTAGCACTCGTGATGCCTTGGATGGTTGTTCAAGTTCTAGATATAATGAACCTAAATTATTGTTGGTCCATAGCAGCCCATAACTATCTCCCAAGTTTTTTTTCATGTGAATTGACTTTTGATAAGAATCTTCTGCTTTATCCAGCTGCCCGGTTTGTTGATAAATTTCACCCAGATTATTGACGGCTCGGCTCTTCCAGAGTTGATCTTTTGACTGTTCTGCGACACGAAGTGCGGAATTATGGCACTCTTCGGCTTGCCCCCATTCTCCCCGCCAGGCATAGATGAGTCCCATGCCGCTGTAAGCCCAGGCCATGTCAGAAGGATCAACCGATTCTCCAAAATCCAGACACTTGCGGTAACTATTAATCGCATAGGCCCATTGTCCCCTTCGGTTATATACAGTCCCCAGGCGTAGAAATACTTTTGCATGAAGATCTTCGGGTAATTTTCTCCGTTTCAATGATTTGAGTATCGGTAGAGCTTTATCCCAATAGCCTGATATCGCCGCCAGTTCTGCTCCATAATACTCTAATTGATTCTGTTGAGATCTTATTAGCTTGATACAGGTTTCTTTTGCCAAATAGAGCAATCTTTCTGCCGTGCTAAAATAAAAATACCGATTGGACTGGGCAACTTCGCCAACTAGCAGCTCAAAGCCCTTTTTGTCTCCACCGGCTAATAGATGATAGATAAATTCAAATCTATTTTCGACGCTATCCTTATAAAATTCAGCCATTCTTAGATTCACCTGGTGAAACCCCGCCAGATTGGTACGGCACCATCTTTTCAATAAAAAATCGCGTATCATTTGGTGAAATGTCCAAATCTTACCTTCGTAAGGTACTACCAGACCCAATTCATTTAAATTGGCAAGAATTACACGGGTGCGGTTTGAAATTTCAGATTCATACCGTAACCATGAAAGTATTTTTTCATTAAACCAATGCGGAATGGCACATAAATCAATTGCTGCTGCAACATCCTGTTCTGCCTTATCATAAATCTGATTTAAAAGTGCAGCCAAGAGATTATCATCATCCATTTCAGGTGCTAACTCTTTTAATTTTTCAACCATTTGATCTTTCTGCTTGGCATAAAGTTTTGACAATCGTATTCATTAGCAGCGGCTTGCCGCCGCCGCAGCGCTGCCAGCACACATCAAGTTCTACTGGTGACAACTCGCATCCGATTCTCTCTGCAAACTCCAAAAGATGATTCTTTGACATCAAAGGCATTCCTTCTATGAATTCGGTATGGGTCTCCCATTCCAGGTCACTTATTTGCGGCCATGCGCTTCCAGCAATAACGATAACAAGATTCTTTAGACTACCCTCTCGAATAGGGCGCAAAAGAGCGTCTATTATCCAATCCTTTACGACTCGGGTTCCAGCATCAAAGGTGTCGAAAAGACATACCATCATTTTTTTAGCAGATGAGATATCTGAGAGGAGATCGCGGGTGAGTCGCCTTCTCATATCTTCACTTTGAAGTGCCTCATTGTTTAGGACGATTTGGATAATGTTTCGGGTTTCAATGCTTGAGGTAACGGAACTGCCCCCGATCTCAGTTGATGGTTGCAATATCTCACCGGATCTTTCTGCAGGAGCACTGGCTAGCGCTGAAGCTTCTTTGACGTCTGCCATGGGTATCTCAAGACTTTCACGAATTTCTCTTGCCAACTCCAGATGCGGAAAATCATAGGTCTCAGTGAGATCTAATAAGCAGCAGGGCATTTTTTGAGACTGACAGTGATGACCCATTTTACGTAATAAACTCGTCTTGCCACGCCCATCACGGGCAACGATAAACATAATTTTTTTGGAATTCTCACCGGATATCATCTGTTTGAAACTAGTTAACAATTGGTCAAAATCGACAATTTCTTCAACATCGATGAGTTCACGATAATTCACTGATTTTACCCCGTTGGGTTTAGGGAAGGGTTTTACGGGTAAACCTATTCTACTATCTCGTAATTGAATAAATCCGCTATCAGCCAATTTATCCAATTGTCTTTCAAATTTGAGTTTCAGATTGTCAATGTTTTTATAATTGGTGTAAAAATGACCCAAGCTGCCTAATTTGGCGATAAATGCATCCAAACTCTTTTTATCCTCCGGATTCATGCAGCCGGTAGATTTCGTCAAATTTTTAAAATATGTATATATTAACGGCCTATTTGTTTTTTTGAACTGTCCGAAAGCAGTTTCAAACTCTTCATTGGTGTATTTCCCGACTTTGCTAAAAAAAAGCATCACGAATATATCGCATTCACGTATGGCCTTGTTATATTCATCCTGCAACCGCGTTTGCGACATGGCATCTAAAAAATCTTCCCAAATTATGAGCTCAAGAAAAACATCCTTATCATGCCACTCTTTGTTTTTGCGGCCAATGTAAAGTTCGAACTCTACTCTATCATCTTTCAATTCGGATGAAGATGCTAAAAATATTTTTATCTTTCCCATAATTTAAATTACCCCTGATACGGATATTCATTTGCATTTAAAGACGGTTGGAAAGACTTAAAATCCGTTTTCTTTAGATCTATGAAGCCGAATTTATGAAACACAAATATAAGAAAAGACCTTTTTAAGTTTTGAACAATTGTATATTGTAGCGATCATCACGAAAATTTCCTATCTTTGGATTTATCCTGCCAAATTTCAAAACTTGCTCCCATGCGCAAAAATTGCCGTCTTCCAAAGGCGGCCCATTAAAAAACCCCACTTTTCATGGTAAGAAAAAAGGGGGCGTCTATGCTTGAACCATGCCAAACCTCATTTATTTGGTAATGAGATTGAGATGCTTAATTCCTATCATAACTTCCTTCCAAGTCAATATATTTCAGTTCCGGCAGCAAATGAGAGGGAAAAATTTATATATGATTTTAGCACTTTGGAAACCGATTCCAATGGGAATAGGCGCAAATTTTGACATTTCAACGCAAATTCAATATAATTATCAGTAAATACATATATTTATTACAATAATATCTGCCGGTAAAAGATATTGGACCGAAAAGCCATAAAATTAAAATATCGCTCTGCTGAGCGCTTTGCAAAAGATTACGAGCTGCTAAAAAAAGGTAAGATATTTCTACCGTCTGACACCTTCCTGCCTTTAAAAACCGCCCTGATGATCAATTTCACGGTTCCGGAGATCGGACACGAATTTACCGTCGAGGGAATCGTCATCAAGACCCTTGATGAACAAACGGCCAACCGGCATAACACCCCCGTTGGGATGTTGCTTGCCGTAAGGGACGGTGCGGAATCGATCCTCGCTGAACTTGACGCCGTGTTAGCCACCCATCGGAAATATTCAAAACTATTGGGTCTGGCCACAGAAGATGACACGATCGCCCCATCGCAGGAGACGGGGATCACTGCTGCCGTAACCGAAAATGATGCAGCGCTATCACCCGCAACCTCTGCTACCGCAGATACCGTCCAAGATCTTTCAGAAAGCGTTCTGGATGATCTGAACGAAGTGGCCGCTCAGTGGGACAGTGATGCCGAGCTGACCCTGGATTGGCTGCGGGATGCCGTCATGCAGGAAGAAATGAGCACCGACCCGGAGCCCGAACCGGAAATCACGGTCGAACCCACCCATGAGCAAAAACAGCTCTCGCTGGCAGACCGCAAAAAAGTTAAGCCCTCAGCGGATTTTCTGATGGATCTCACCAAAGCCATGTTGCGCAGCGGTTATTATTCTGCCGATCACCCCGGTTCTAAAGGCGCCAAGCAGGGACTATACCAAAAATTGCAACACTGTTTGGGCGATTCCAAGGAAATCATGATCACCCGGCAGGAGACCCGGCAACAGATCGATATTCTGATCACCGGTATTCTGGAGGAACCGGTCAACGTGCGCACGCTGGTCGGCGCGGGCATGGCCGATTTGTTTCTGCCCAAACTCAGAGAATATTTCAAGCGCAAAAATCTGGTCAGCTTTGCGATCAAAAAAGAGATCACCCTGGAGCATTTCGAAAGCTTTGTCGATATGATGAGCGATCCCAAGGCCGACAGCAGCGAAAGCACAAAAACAGGCGAACTGCTGTCCAATGCCCTGGCTGAGCGTGGCATCACCGAAATATCGACGGTCTTCATGGACGACCTGATCATGCTGGAGTTAAATCTGCCGTGGCGGGTCGAAATGGCGATTCAACGCCTGGCCAAAGATCTTAAAATGCTGCCCATGTTTCAAAGCGAATCCGATGAAAAGATACGGGCTTTAAAACTTCAGATTATTCAGGATATTATTCGCCCCCTGAAGCACCCGCAGTTTCTCAAGGATCTGATCATTAACTGCTATATTATCGCCAAGCACGTGGAAAGCATCGAAACCGAGGACATCGAGCAGGTTATCATAGAGGCTTTTCCCCTCAATACGTTGCTGCCGACGTCCCAATATATCTTTGAAGAACTCAACGCACTGCGTGAGCGACATGCCGAAGACTCTGACAATTCGGCTTTGGTCAAACGTGTTGAGGGCGTCAAACGGATTCTTAAGTCGGTGGTCCGTCGGCTGATCTTGTCGGACGTGAAAGGCGCCCAACACTTTTTAGAACAACTTTATCAAAACAATGTGCTGACATTTGAAGAGTTGCCGGCCGATGTTCAATACCTGGTCAATACCCTTAAAATGGCCAAAGATGTTCAGGCACACCTTCCGGCCTATGTTTACCGCATCGTAAATGCAGAAACATCTGAAGATGCGATTGTTCTCATGAAATTATGCCGCCGAATCTTGCCGACCGTCATTGAAAACAATGAATGGCAAATCGCCCTTCTGCTCACCAAAGCGGTGGACAAAGCCAGCAAAAATAATCCGGTCTTTACGCAAGAAAGCAGCTTATCTTCGAATCCTCAGAGGTTTATGTACAAGGATCTGACAGCGTCTCTGGTCAGCGTTTACGGCACCGCCGAAGAAACGGATCGAAAATTTATCGATGAAATAGCCGGCTCGCTGGGGTCCCAGGGTATTGAGGTTTTAAGTAAAGTTCTGACGGAGTGTGATAATCGGCAGGCCCGCAAATCCGCAACCGAAGCGTTGATTCGACAGGGTCAGAAGGCGCAACAATGGGTCATAAAAATGTTAGGCAACGCCGACAACCTGCCCTGGTATCTGCTACGAAATGCGTTGATGATCCTCAGATTTGTCGGCAAGAGCGAAAAAGGAATTGATCGGGCGCGCAGTCTTGTATCCCATGCCCATCCCCGGGTGCGGGATGAGGCTTTGCACACGCTGCTCGCGCTAAAGGCCGGTGATGCCGAGCAACTGGTCATCAATGCTCTGGCAGATTCCGACGACAAGGTTCAATGGCGTGCCGCCAATGCACTGGTTGAACTGGCGCCACTCTCAGAGGCATCTGTTGCTCGGATCATTCAAATGATTCAGGCCGAGATTCCCGGAGAAAATGAAGCCGCTGACGCCCATGCGCGAAAGGTATGCAATATCATCAGATCCCTTGGCGGGGTGGTCACGATTGACAATATTCAGGCCGTTGAGGCTGCCATCCTCAACATCGCCCAGGCGATCAACGGTCAGAGAAAAGGGCTTCTGCGACGGCTAAAAAAACCTTCTTCATCCCCCCAAACCGCAATTTTATCGGCGGCGATCGCCACTCTGGGTAAAATCGGCACCCCGCAGTCGACCGCTTTCCTCAAAAAACTGGCCGGTTCTAAAACGGCGCAGGCTGAAGCCGCCCGCCGGGCAATGCGAAGCATCCACTCGCGTTATTCGCGCCAGCAGTCAGATGCGCCTTCAACCTCCCAGGTATAAATGCTGATTACCGCTTTGCGACGATGGAGCTACGGTGACCTGTTATTCGCTAATGGCTTCTGGCTACTGGCTTCTTGTTTTGACACAGTTGAGCTTGTCGCCGGCTGCGAACCAAAACCGATATCAAACCATCGATGAATTCACGCTGTCGGCCAGAAGCCAGGAGCAAGCAGCCAGTAGCCCGATGTCAGCGTCAACCGACCGGACAATAGCTAGCCAGACCGACTTAGCCTTTTGACATAACCAGCGGCGGCCAGGCCGGCAATGCAGCCCTCACCGACTGCCTTGGCCATCTGCCAGGGCGGCCCACAGATGTCTCCCGCGGCGAAAACACCCGGCACATTGGTCTCCATTTTTTTGTTGGTATCGATATATTTCATTTCATCATCAAACCGGAGGCCGAGATGAGCCGCCAACTCCATAACGCCCCGGGCACCCAATTCGATAAAAACGCCGGTTACCGGTATCCTCGAACCATCAGCCAGGAAAATCTCCTTTACACGATCATCTCCGGCAATTTCCTTTACTTTTTCGTTTTCGTGGAAGACCACATTACTTTGTTTGAGGTCGGCCGTCAGGGTATCGGCAACATCCAATTTGTCACAGATCAAATGCACGCTCCTGGCATATTCCAGTAATGTGAGGGCACCACCGACAGCTGCGCTGGCACCGCCGACAACCGCCACATCTTCGTCTTTAAAAAAGTTGGCGTCACACTCCACACAATAACTGACCCCGCTGCCCAAATACTCTTTTTCGCCCGAAACACCCAGCTTGTTGCGCGTGGTTCCGGTCGCCACGATCAGCGATCTGCAGAGAAGCTCTGTTCCACTTTCAGAGGTCACCTTAAAATCCGATCCCTCCGGTAGAATGTTCAAAACATCCTCTTCAAGCAATTCAGCGCCGAAATTAAGCGCCTGCTGCCGGCCGGTTTTCAGGATTTCTTCGCCGCTGATGTTGAAAATGCAGCAAAAATTTTCGACATGGGCATGATACACGCTGCTGCGGGTCTCTTTTCCCAGCACCAGCACGGAAACTTTTTTTCGCGCCGCGTGGATGGCGGCCTGCAATCCGGCCGGGCCGGTACCCAGGATAATGACATCATAGGTTTTTTGTTTGGGCATGGGTTACTCCTCTTTTAAGGGGTTCAAATGTTTCGCTGCTGGTCACTGGCTCCTGGCAGCTGGCTATCGATTACCGATCACGCGCTCAGAGTCATTAGCCAGAAGCAAGTAGCCAGCGGCAAAAGCATTGAAAAGCTGACCCCTTGAACGTTGAATTTATTAACCAGTGAAGGACCTCTATACGCTTAACTGCTTTAAGGCCTGTGCGGCCAGCATTTTTTTCTTGATGCGTGGCGGGTACAACTTTTCGACTGTGTTGGCTTTATCATCAAAACGGTTGATGTAAAGCCGGCGCATGGGGCTGCCGTATACACTAATCATAACAGTTGTAAGGTCAACCGGATTCCCGGTTTGATGAATGCCTTCGTCCAGCGGACGCGTCAGCTCGATTTCTCCCGGCTGTAAATAAACCGGAGCGGCTTTCAGGAGTCGGGCAAAGCCTTCTACAGAACCATCATCTTCGCGACCATAGCGGATGACACCCAGCTCCCCGACTGCTGAGCCAGACACTCCCCAAGAATTATGGTCGTGGATCGGTGTATAATCGGCGGGACCGTACAAAAACATGCGCAGCGAAAAAAGTCGCTTCGGGTTTAGATACAGCAAAATCTCATCATCGATCATCTGGGCTTGCCGCAGGTCTGGATAGGGATTGCCGTCCTTTATGTTTCGCAACAGCTTCTCAAAAAGCACTTGATTCCGTAAAAAGCCCGGCAACTCATTTTTAAAAAACTCCATTCTGGCCCCATCTCCGGAAATTCCTTCGATGGATTCAGACCAGCGATTGCAGATTTCCAATAGCTCCGGCGGCGGCTTGGGTGGTTTCGGCATTATTTTAATCTCCCTTGTGTCCAAATAATTTGGTTTCTGGCGGCTGACTAATTGTTTTTTTTACTTATTGCTCCTAGCCTCTTGCTGCCGGCTTCTGGCTGATCTTCTGAGATCATCGATTGCCTGTTTTGGAATTTCGGCTCCGGATTCGCAAGAGCTGCGCTTTAGGATCAAATATATAAGTTCTTTCTTGAGCGGGATCTTGATAACATAGTATTCATCTTCTCATCATTAGCCAGAAACCAGTAGCCAGTAGCCAGAGGCTAACGCGAGGCGTTTTCCAATCTGACATACTGATCATAATAGGCTGCGCCGGAGCCGATATCGGTCAAACGGGCCGCGATCAGCTGGTTGACGCCGCCCCCCCGACTGATCCAGTCTCCACGACGGTAGATGACCACCTCCGGGTGGAGTCCTTCCAGGGTTTGAAGCGCAACCCGCAGCCGTCCTTTCGGGGAAACCAGCTCAGCCGGCTTTTCCGGATTCAAATTCTTCACGCCTAAACTGTCAGGAGCCACCCAGACGGTTGGCGGCTGTTTTTGATCCTCAGGCAGCATCTGCGAATGTATGGTTTTGCGGCGTACCAGCGATAACAGGCGCAACGGGTATTCCACCGGTGCTTGCGGTTCGGAATGCAGGATATGAGGAAAGCGGTAACGGCCATCCTGATGGGCAAAGTGCAAATCTTGATAAGCAACGGGCGGTCGATTCGACCGCACACAGCCGCAAATCCGCAATTGCTCGAGCGTCGTAGACAAATACGGCGAATCTAATGATGCCCGCAAACAATCTTCGGCAGAAGGCAGCTTCAGCGGTGGGTCCAGGCGTTTGCCGATCTGGCTGAGGATCCAGTAATCGTTGCGGGCTTCACCGGGTGCTATCAACACCGGACATACGTACTGGACCTGTTCATGCAAATAAGATCCGATGATGTCCTCCTGTTCCATAATCAGCGTTGTGGGCAACACCAAATCAGCATGACGGACTGTGTCCGTCATAAAGGCATCCACCACCACTTTAAAATCTACGCTGGCAAACGCCTGAATCATGAGCTGTGAATCCGGTGCCTGATTGATGACATTGGAGCCGTTGACCCAGAGCATCTCAATCGGCGGATTCTCGGCTGCCAGAATTTCCTGGCTGATCAGCGGAAATTGTAAGGAGCGGCGCGGCAGTTTTTCCTGTTCCCGTAACCATTTCAAATTTAGGTTGCGGTAGGAGTGAAGCTGAAAATAGCTGCCGCCGCCCCTGCGCCCGATATTGCCGGAGAGCAAGGCCAGAGCATTGATAAATCGTACGTTTTCACCGCCGTATCGATAGCGCTGCACACCGGTGCCGATTAAAGTCGCCACCGGATCTTTGCGCGCATAACTGGAATATATTCGTTCAAAATCTGTCTGAGACACATCACAAACTGAAAGCAGACGGCTTATGGGCCGGTCTTTGATCAAATCCAGAAATTTCTCCGGCGCTCTTGTGTGAGCCAAGATATTTGGATCGATCACCTCATTTTGAAGCAATAACTGCAAGATGGCCGCTGCCAGGAAGCGATCGGTACCGGGCCGAATGCGAACATGCACGTCTGAATAAGGCCGGTTTCCATCACCGCCCGGAGAGATCGTTACCACCCGGGTGCCGTTTTTACGGGCCTGTTTAACCAGTGCCGCCGTATGAACAGAGCTGCGGGAAAGATCCTTACCCCAGTTGATGATGCAAGCGGCATTGAGCACGTCTTTGATGTCATTGTTTTCCCGTGAGCCAAAGTCGTGCACGCCAGCCATGTAACCGGCGGCATCGCATAGCGACCCCCGCACCCGACTGGTCCCCAGACGGTTAAAGAGCAGGGTGGTGGCTTCTTTCAAAACGCCTTTGGCACCTTCATTATGGATGTGCAAAATAGCCTTGGGGCGGGAACGCAACGCCTGAATCTTTGCGGCACACAGGTCCAGTGCTTCATCCCAGCTGATGGTCTGCCAATCGTTTTGGGTCTTCAATTGCGGAGAGGTGATGCGATGAGGGCTTTGAACTCTTTTAACATGGTCCCTGAGCTTTGCACAGGTAAACCCGGAGGTAAACGGGTTGTCGGGATTACCCTTTGCCTTGACTTTGCCGCCTGTCGTATGTCCGACAATAATCGAACAGGCATCCGGGCAATCCATGGTGCAGGCCGTAATCGCTTTTTCTTGTTTATTTTCCATCAGTTGTAACTTAAGCAGTCGGAAAAATATAGTCAAGAACAGGAACGATCGGGAATGGGCGCGGCGACATAAATAATGCATGCCGGCGAATAAACATGTTTGTTGCTTCGAATGTAAATCTTCAGACGCATCCATCAAGAAGACGAGAAACCACCAATTTAAAATCGAATCCGCAGCATATTGGGCTTCAACATTATGACATTGACCTTTTTTGCTCACCTGGACTATGATCGGCAGGCAAAACGGGATGAAGTTCAGCCGGTGAAAAAGGTCCCCATCACCGAATACAATTTGGAAAATACAAATCGTTGTGTTGGAAGAGAGTATGTGCAGATTATTAGGAATATACGGGCAAGTTGATTTTTGGAAGGACGTTGTTTTTGAATTTCGGAAACTAGCGGAAACTGGAAAAATTCCGCCGATTGAAGATTTGACACCTGGCCATAAAGACGGCTGGGGGATGGCAGGATCCAATGCTCAAAAGACGGCAATGGTTGAAATCGTACGGCAGTCGGGCTCGGCCTACGAATCTAAAAAATACCAAGAAGTCGTCCATTCCATAAAAAACCCGTTACATATCTTTCTCTGCCACTTAAGAAAAGCCTCACCGAATATCCCCATTTCGCTTGCAAACGTGCATCCTTTTATCCTGGATGGGTGGGCCTTCATTCACAATGGAACCCTTTATCAGGCAGAATCATTGAGGCGGGATCCCGGATTTGTCTTGTCATCAGACGGATCCGACAGCGAGCATTTTTTTCACTATCTACTAACTAGCTTGTTCGAAAATCAAGCAGCTAAAGACAAACTAGACATATTAGCGGATGCCGTTTCTTCAGTAACGCTCGAATATACCGCTTTAAACAGTCTGTTAAGCGATGGTAACGAATTATTTATCATCCGAAGCTGTCAAAAATACGAAGAATATTATGAGCTGTTCTATTATCATCTGCCTGACGGCGTGATCATCAGCTCTGAAATACTCGCAAGCGACGGCCTAAATCCTGACCGGTGGGTAAGCATTGCCAATAATTCATTTCTGGCAATTTCCGGGATCCCTCCCCGGATCAAACAGATACAGCGCTAACCCATCTGGAAAAGTATCTCTTGCACTTCAGCGGATTGCCTTCCTGTCAGGACGATCTGCCGCGCCCCACGCCGGTTAAAGACCGATTTTATTTGAAACGCAATCGGCATCCGTGCCAAATCTCTGAGGCGCCACTATTTTAATTTTTCTCTGACCGACACGACTTTCGTTTTCATACGACCGGAGGGGCCCTTGCGGTAGTCGGCTTTGAGCGACAGATTGATGCGGTTGCAGTCCTTTTCAAGAGCCTGAAAGCAGCGATTAACAAGGGCCATCACCTCACCCCATTCCCCCTCCACACAGGTGCCCATGGGATTCAGCTCGTAGGACAAGCCGCTGTCTTCGATCAGTTTCAGAGCCCGGGCGGCATACGGACTCAAACTTTCGCCCTTGTCCAGTGGAAAAATCGAAAATTCAACAATCGTGCTCATGGTAACCTCCCTAGTTCGATAACTGTAGCGACGGGGTTAGTCCGTCTTTTTAGGATTATAATGACGGTGTTGATAAAATCCGCTGGCCCCTTGCTGCTGGCTGTTGGCCTCTGGCAAATGGTTCCTTGCTTCCGGCCAGAAACAAGATGCGAGAAGCCAGCTGTCAGTTAGATTGACAGCTTCGTGTCGGTTCATTATACTTTCATACTTTAGAATATCATTACGCGCAAACTGTCAAGCCGATCTGCATCCCATCAATCACTATGAGGAGAAAAGCATGCACGACGTTAGACCCCAAAATTACCGCATTCATCTGATTCCCGACCTGGATCAATTTACTTTCGCCGGCAAAGTGACACTTGTGGTTGAAGCGCCAACGGCCATTGAAGTGTTGCGGCTGAATATACTCGAACTGGACATTATAGAATGTGCGGTTGAACAAAGCAGCCAATGGGTTGACTGCAAATTTGAAACCGACGCAGATAAAGAAAAAGTGCAGATTCAACTTCCCCAAAAAAGGAGCGGCACCATCCGAATTCAGATACGCTATAACGGCCAAATCAACGACAAGATGGCCGGGTTTTATCGCAGCCAATATAGGCATTCAGGCAAAACGGAATATATCGCCGTAACCCAATTTGAAGAAAGTGATGCCCGCAGAGCCTTCCCGTGTGTGGATCATCCTGCCAAAAAAGCGACCTTTGATATCAGCATGGACATCGACAGCAACCGAGTGGCCATATCAAACAGTGCGATCAAGGAAGAAACGCGCGTGGCCGACGGCAAAAAACGTGTTACTTTCGAACAAACGCCCAAAATGTCCACCTATCTGGTGTTTTTCGGCGTTGGCGAGTTTGAATTCACGCGGGACACTGAAGACCTCAGGGTACGGGTGGCGACGCTACCGGGGATGAAGCCCTATGCCGCATTCGGCCTGGAGTTTGGCCGTAAAGCGCTGGCCTTCAGCGAGGATTACTACGCCATCCCCTACCCGCTGCCCAAAATGGATCTGATCGCGATCCCCGATTTTGCGTTCGGAGCCATGGAAAACTGGGGGGCGATTACCTTTCGTGAAAATTTACTGCTGTATTATCCGGAGATTACCTCTAAATCCGGCCAGGAACGCATCTGTGAAGTCATCGCCCACGAGATTGCCCATCAGTGGTTCGGCAATCTGGTGACGCCTTCTGACTGGCAGTACCTGTGGCTGAATGAAAGTTTTGCCACCTATTTCGGCAATGGGGTTGTGGCGCACTATTATCCCCAGTGGGAAACCTGGCAGCAGTTTTTATGGGGAAATACCGGCAGTGCCATGGCGCGCGATGCGCTCCTGGAAAATTTTGCCATCGAGATTCCGGGCGGTGAGCATGTGGTGATCAATGTCAGCACCGCACCGATTATCTACAGCAAAGGCGGCAGCATTTTACGGCAAGTAGAAGGCTATATCGGCTCAGAAAATTTTAAGCGCGGCTTGCGTCACTACCTCAAAACCTATCAATACGGTAATGCCGCCAGTCAGGATCTTTGGAATTCGTTGGAAAAAGTTTCTGAGCAGCCCATTGCCGACATGATGAAAAGCTGGATCGAGCAACCTGGATTTCCCATGGTCTCGGTCAAAAAGCAGGGTAACAAATTGCGGTTGAAGCAACAGCGTTTTAGCTACCTACCGGCTGCGTCCGAACAGAACTGGCAAGTGCCCATCAGCATTCAATTTTTTTCAGGCCCCTCAAAAACCGAGTGCATGACATTTTTAATGAACAGCGCCACGCACGAAATCGACCTTCCCGACCAGGCGGATACTTACAAGGTCAATGATCGACAGACCGGGTTTTACATTGTTCGCTACCAGGACAAGGATAATCTTTCAGCCCTGGGCAAACGCGTTGCAGATGAATCGCTGTCACCCGAAGACCGTTGGGGCCTGCAAAACGATCTTTTTTCATTGTGCAAACGCGGCGATATCCCCATCAATGAATATCTGGACTTTTTAGCCCACTACCAAAATGAACGTGCATTTTTGCCGCTGATCAGCATATCAAACAATCTGCAGCACGCCTCTTTGGTGCTGGATGCTGAAAAGCAGCAAAAAATAGCGTCGCTGGTCCGGCCCTGGTTTGAAAAAGTCCTTAGCGATATCGAATTTAAACCGGCCGCCGATGAAAAGCACACCACCGCAATTCTAAGAGAACAGTTGCTCTGGCATGCGACGCTAAGCGGATCGGAGAGTGCAATTGAGTTCGCCGGCAAGCAGTTTGCAATTTGGATGCAGGGTAAAACGGTGCCTCCGGACATCATGAAAAGCGTCCTGCAAATTGCGGCGTTTGCGGGTGACCGGCAGACGTTTGCGTCCCTTGATGAGCGCTTTCAAAAATCGCAGGTCGAACATGAACGCATGAATATACTGATCGCGCTGGGCTGTTTTAAGGAAAAAGAACCGCTTGAAAATGCCCTGCAATTTATTCTGGACACCGTGCCGGGCCGCAATAAATTTGTCCCGGTGGTGGCCATGGCCGCCAATCCACATGCCATTCCCCTGCTGTGGGACTGGTATGAGTCGAATCTGGAACAAATTGAGCAGTTTCATCCGATGCTGTATGAAAGAGTGGTGGCGTCAATAATTCCGGTGGCCGGAATGGATCAGCCGCAGGCGGTCAGAGAATTTTTTGAAGACTACCTGCAAAAGACCGACAGGGCCGCCGACGTGATCAAGCTTTCGCTCGAGAAGCTGGAGATCAATCTGCGCCTGCGCGCCGCCAACTAAGTTCGGATGTTTGATTAACCGCAGACTAGCGCAGACATTTACATTATTTTTCCCTTGGCCGACCCGGCCAAGGAAAAACTGCATGCCCGTCGGGCAAAATATATAAAATGGATATCTAATTCAGGCCGTAAAAATACCTTAGCTGAGATAGCCCAGGAAGATTTATTATCGCGAAGCGATGTGAAGTTTTTGTCCGGGCGGGTCGCCCGGACAAAAGGTCTGTGGACGTCTGCGTGCGTCTGCGGTTAACCCTTACGAACTCAAACCGAAGCCCATCCTGGCGTACTCTTTGATACTGGCCTTGGCCTCTTCAACGGTTTGGCCCAGCTTCCAGGGCTCCATAAAACCTTCCAGCATCATTTTCCAGCCTTCGTCATCCTTAGAAATCGTGGCTTCTTCACAGGAGACCCCGCAGCCTTCCTCACCGAGGACCTCATAAAGCGCCTTTAATATAGCTTCACGATCATTCATTTGGATTTCCTTTGTCTTGCAAAAATCCTAGCCCGTTGTATTAAAATTGGTAAGCATCGATAAAGCGCTGTCAACCGGGAATCATTAATATTAGATTTAATTTTAAATAGTAAAAGCATTTCTTGATTTAGAGTTATGGCTTCAAATCAGAGGCTGTTGATTTGAATTAGGAATCATTCTCATTGACAAAACGATTTTGCGAAATGTATACAGAATCCTTTGTAAAAAAAACCGATGTGCTGTTGATCGCTGAGGTCAAATCTGATATTCACACAGAAATGTTACTCGGTTGTAAACCTCGTCCTATGCTCGACCCTGGGAGACCCTATTTAACATGAATCGGCGAACCTTCCTCAAGATTGCAGGTATGGGTAGCATTTCCCTGGCTGCCGGCTGCAGTCCCCCTGAAAAAAATCTATTTTCACTCGTACGCGCCCCTGATGACATGGTCACCGGTAAAGCCACCTGGTACGCCTCAACATGCCGCGAATGCCCGGCCGGCTGCGGCATTCTGGCCAAAAACCGCGAAGGACGAGTGATTAAGGTAGAAGGCAACCCCATGCACCCCATCAACAAAGGTAAACTCTGCATGCGGGGCCAGGCTGCCCTCCAGGCCATTTATAATCCCGACCGCATTAAAACACCGTTGCTCAAAGATGAGAACGGGTGGCAGCCGATCTCATTTGCCAAAGCTCAGTCTATGCTGAAATACAAAACCCGGGATGCCGCTCAAAAAGGATCGAATCGGGTTCGCTTTCTGACCGAAGTTGTGGGCAGCAGTCAGCTGGCGCTTTTTGCAGATGCGCTCAAGAAATGGAACGCCTCAGCGCCGCTGGTATTCGAGCCTTTTGCCTATGAAACCATTAAAACCGCTAACGAAACGGTCTTCGGGCGCAAAGAACTGGCCTCCTACCGCATGCAGGACGCTGATGTGCTAATTTCCTTTGGCGCTGATTTTCTGGAATCCTGGTTATCACCGGTCGAGTATGCCCATAAATTTAAAGCCATGCATGCCTTAAAAAATGGCCGAAAATTACCGTTTTACCACCTAAGCCCGGTTCAGTCCCTGACCGGTGCCAATGCCGACCACTGGGTGCAGTGTAACCCCGGCAGCGAATGCGTGCTTGCTATGGGTCTCGTGCGCCAAGCGCTCGATATTCACAAAGGCAAACAGCTGCCATGGTCCTTCCGCAAACCATTATTTGAGGCAACAGCGCCCTACACCCAGGATCGGGTCCTGAAAGCATCGGGTCTGTCTTTGGCTTTCTACGAAAAACTTGTCATTGAGCTGATGGGTGCTCGCAAACCGTTAGTGCTGGGCACCGACACCGGTGCCGGCGATATCATGGGCCTGCAGACCAATGTGGCGGCCAATTTATTGAACCTGCTGCTCGATCCGGACTTAACATTGCTGGATTTTAGCAATCGCCACCGCGTTGAAATTGCCGCCGCGCGATCCGAGGTGCTGCAATTTTTTAAATCTCTCAAATCCGATGCTGTTGATGTTTTGATTATCAACAACACCAATCCGGCCTTCAGTTTACCGCCCAAAAGTGGTGTGAAAAAGGCTTTAGAACAGGACGACCTGTTTGTGGTGAGCTTCAGCAACTTCATGGACGAGACGTCTCAAATGGCAAACCTGATTTTTCCGGTCGCCTTGCCACTTGAGACCTGGGATGAATACAGTGGCTGGCAATCCATCAACTCCACACTGCAACCGGCTATGGGTCGCTTAACACAAGCCCCCCATATCGGTAACGTAATTCTGAACACGGCTTTTGGAAGTGATAAACCGGCTGAAAATTATAAGACCTATCTGTTTTCCAGACTGATCGCCGAGCGTAAAATCGAGGATGAAAAAGGGTGGGTGCGACTTCTCCAGGTCGGCGGCGCGGCTGATTCCACCGCATCAGCCGATTCGGAGAAACTAAGCCTGAATCCGCAAAAAATAACCGCTTTGCTAACCTCATCGGCAGAAACGGAGGAATCCGATCTGGTATTCAGTGCCTTGCCTTCCATCCGTTTTTTTGATGGCCGGGGCGCCAACAGGCCATGGTTGTGTGAAATTGGGGATCCATTAACGCGGGTGGCCTGGCAAAGTCCGGTCAGCATGCATCCCGACACGGCTAAAGCGCAAAATATTACCCAGGGCGACATCATTCAGATTGAATCTCAATGGGGCAATCTGGAGGCCCCGGTTTATGTTAACGAATTTGTTCGCCCCGGCCTGCTGGTCATGAACATCGGCCAGGGACATCAGGCGTATGGGCGCTATGCCCAAGGCAAAGGCGTCAATCCGATGGCTATCCTGCCGCCGGAGGCTGCTAAGGAATCAGGGGGGCCGATTTTTTCAGCTGATAAAATAAAAATCCATCCAACCGGCAGGACGCAGAAACTGGCCAAGATGTCCGGTAGTCGAACCCAGCACGATCGGACATTTGCGCTGACCGTCGGCCTGACCGAACTCAACCAGGGGAAAATCCCCAAAAGAACCGGCCTGACAATGGAGGATTTTCCTTTAACGCTGCCGTTGCCGGAAGGCTATGATCCCAAAAGGGATTTTTATCCGCCCCATGATCACGAAAAATACCGCTGGGCCATGGTGGTTGATCTGGACCGCTGCATCGGGTGCGGCGCCTGCTCGGCTGCCTGCTATGCGGAAAATAATGTCGGCATTGTGGGCGAGGCGCGGGTGATCGAAGGACGGGAAATGATCTGGCTTAGTATCGAGCGCTATCAGGATCCGGACCAAATGCAAAAGGTCACTTTTTTGCCGATGCTCTGTCAGCATTGTGACAACGCTCCTTGCGAATCGGTCTGCCCGGTGTATGCCCCGCACCATTCAAAAGAAGGCATTAACAACCAAATCTACAACCGTTGTATTGGAACGCGGTATTGCGTCCAGAATTGTCCTTACAAGGTTCGGCGCTTTAACTGGTTCGACTGGCCGTGGCCGGAACCCATGAACCTGCAGCTGAATCCCGATGTTACCGTGCGCAGCAAGGGGGTTATGGAAAAATGCTCCTTTTGCATCCAACGTATCAAGGTTGCCCACACCAACGCCAAGAACGAGAGGCGCATGATTCGTGACGGCGAGGTCATTCCGGCCTGCGTACAGACCTGCCCGACCGATGCGCTGGTTTTTGGCAGTTTGATGGATAGACAAAGCCGGGTCAGAAAAATGGTCGCAGACCCCAGAGCTTACCAGGTCTTGGGCTATTTGAACACCAAACCGGCTGTCATCTATCTGAAGAAAGTTTTACATGAAGTTTAGATATTTTTATTCACCGCAGACTCACGCAAACATTTTGTTCGGCCGACCCGGCCGAACAAAAACAGTCATTCGCTTCGCGGCTATAAAAGAAAGTCCTATCATATGCCACAACTGACATACGCGAGTATCGATCAAACCGTACTGAACACCCTGACACCGCCCAAAAAATACTACTGGGCGATCGTAGCGCTTTTATTCTTAGGCGTGCTGATTGGCGCTGCCTGCTGGACATATCAAATTTTTGTCGGTATCGGTGCCGGGGGGCAAAACAATCCGGTGGCCTGGGGCACCTATCTGATCAACTTCGTCTTCTGGGTGGGAATTGCCCATTCCGGAACCCTGATCTCCGCTATCCTGCATTTGTTCCGGGCCGGCTGGCGCAATCCCATTGCCCGGGCGGCAGAGACGATGACCGTATTTGCGGTTTGCATTGCCGGGCTTTTTCCGTTTATTCATTTGGGACGCGTCTGGCAGGTCATATACATGATCCCTTATCCCAACCAGCGACTCCTGTGGCCTAATTTTTTATCCCCCCTGATGTTTGACGTAATTGCCATCAGCACCTACCTGACGGTCAGCTCCCTGTTCTGGTATACGGGTTTGTTACCGGATCTGGCGGCCATCCGGGACCGCTCCGAAGGTTTACGCAAGAAAATTTTTACCTTTCTTTCCATGGGCTGGACCGGCGCCCATGAGCAGTGGCGGCACTATACACGCGGCTATCTGTTCTTTGCGGCTCTGGCAACTCCGCTAGTCATCTCGGTGCACAGTGTCGTATCCTGGGATTTTGCATTGGGAATCGTGCCCGGCTGGCATACCACCATATTCGCGCCTTACTTCGTGGCCGGCGCTATTCATTCCGGCCTGGCAATGGTGCTCACCCTGATGATCCCGTTGCGCAAAATGTTCGGCTACCAGAAGATCATTACCCGCAGTGTCCTGGAAAATGTAGCCAAGACCATTGTTTTTACCGGGTTGATTGTCGGCTTTGCCTATGCCACCGAATTTTTTATTGCCTGGTACAGCCACAACGCGGTTGAAATCGAACAATTTCGCTGGCGCGCAACCGGCGATTACCGCTGGGGCTTTTACTTCATGGTTGTGTGCAACACCCTCATCCCGCTGCTGTTTTTGTTTAAAAAGATACGCACGACCATCGCATCGCTTTTTATCATATCGCTGATTGTCAATTTCGGCATGTGGTGGGAACGGTTTGTGATTATTATCGGCGGCGTGGCGCGCGGCTTTTCGCCGCATGCCTGGGGCTTGTATGCACCATCAATGATTGAGTATGGCATCATGCTGGGCAGCTTCTGCCTGTTTTTCTTCCTGTTTTTATTGTTTGCCAAGCATCTGCCGTCGGTCTCGATGACAGAGATGAAAGAAACCCTCGACCATGGAGGCAGCCATGCAGGGTAAAAAATATATAATGGGACTGTTTAAAGATGAAGACCAGGTGGTTGCAACACTGGCTGCGCTGAAGGAAACCGCCTATAAATTCAAGCGGGTGCACACGCCGATTCCGAGCCATAAGATTATGGATGCGCTCAAGCTTAAAAAAAGCAAGGTGGGCTGGTTTACCCTGGCCGGCGGCATCCTGGGTCTCGTCAGCGGTTTCGCCCTGGCCGTTTACTGCTCGATTGAGTGGAAATTGATCGTCAGCGGCAAGCCGATCATATCGTTGATTCCGTTTTTTATTGTCGGCTTTGAATTTACGATTCTTTTCGCGGTCTTCGGCAACGTCATCGGCCTGCTCACCCAGGCGCGCCTGCCCAGCCTCAAGCACATGGAAAATTACGACCCGCGCTGTTCTGGGGAGCACTTCGGCGTACTGGCCGCCTGTGAGCCGGCGCAGCAGGATGGTTTGAAAGATTTTTTTGAGAAAAACGGAGGGGAAGTAAAAGTATTTGATTAAATGTTTTATTGGTAAAAATAGTTTCATTGGTTTTATTTGTTTTATGGGTTCGATTGGTTTGTCATGCCTTCTGCATTTCAACCAATTCAACAAATTAAACCAATTTAACCAATTCAACAAATAAGTAACTTAATATGGCATCCAACGAAAAAATGTCCACATCAACACAGAAATCGCCGATCGGCTGGATATCAATTGTACTGATCATCATCGGAATGGCAGCCTTCATTTACGGCGCAATCGGCGATCAACCGGAAAAAGCCTGGCAAGCCTATTTAATTAATTTTTTACTGTGGTCTGCCATCGCTCAGGGAGCGGTTCTCTTTTCTGCGGTGATGCATATGACCAAGGCCCGCTGGAGCGGCCCGCTTTCGGCATTATCTGAATCTTTTGCGGCATTCTTTCCGCTCTCATTTGTTCTGTTTCTGATCCTGTTTCTGGGACGGGTACATATCTTTCCCTGGCTGCACGAGGACCTGCACGGCAAAGAAATCTGGCTGAATATTCCGTTTCTGTTCACGCGGGACTGTATCGGCTTGCTGATACTATACGCAATTGGCTTTGCCTATCTTTATAATGCGCTTCAGCTTCGTGCGGATGAGCATCAGAATCAGGGTGGATTCCGGCAAATGATTTACAGAGGATGGGTACGCAACAGCCGCAGCGCTGCAACAG
>JASFNW010000084.1:0-21822 GCA_050116835.1 Desulfobacterales bacterium | reverse complement strand
GAGACGATCGTTCAAGGAGCTATAGATCATCAACAAAAACTTCAGGCGATCGGAACGAAAGTATTTCAACGATGGACAAAATTGATTTCATTTTAGAGGAGGCCGGCGGCCGCCATTATATCCGGCACCTTATCTTCTTTGCCGATGGCCATGATGTGCACACCGGCACACATTTTTTCTTCATAAATGCGTCTGATCATGCGCCCCGTAATTTCGATGCCCTTGGCCAGGGCCTGGCCTTTGGGTGCGGATGCCATCTCGTCGATCAGGTCCTGCGGGACAAAAACCCCGGCGATATTTTTGTTCATAAAACGCGCCATGGGCGCCGAGGTCAGCAAAATAACGCCGGCCAGAATTTTTACATTAAACTGTCGGGCGTAATCCATGAATTCTTTGAACTTTTCCAGATCGTAAACGGCCTGGGTCTGTATGAATTCGGCACCGGCTTCGAGTTTTTTTTCAAACTTGATCAACTGAGGTTCAAGTGGATCCGCTTCGGGTGTCACAATCGCGCCGGCACAGAATGAAACCCCGCCGTCCAGATCGTTGCCGCCCAGATCTTTGCCCTTCTCCAATGTGCGAACCGTTTCCAACAGCTGGCTGGAGTCCATGTCAAAAACGCTCTTGGCTTCTTTATGATCGCCCAGTATGATCGAATCCCCGGTCAGGCAGAGAACATTTTGAATTCCGCGCGACGAGGCAAACAGAAGGTCCGCCTGCAATGCCAGCCGGTTGCGATCCCGGCAGGTCATCTGCAGGATGACTTCCCCGCCCATTTCTTTGACCATCATTGCTCCGCCCAGAGACGGGTAACGCATCACCGAGCTTTGATGATCGGTGACATTCATGGCGTCGACCTTGTCTTTTAACAATTCGATATGGTGCTTGAATTTTTCAAGGTTCGTTCCTTTGGGGGGAGCGACCTCGCTGGTCACTACAAACTTGCCGGATTCCAGAGCTTCTTTAAATTTCGTTGGCATCACAAGCGCCCTTTCCATTTTATGTTAATTCTGATTTTTTTCGGTTTTGTTGACCGCAAAAACAGCTTTCTTTTTACTAAATTCAAGCGTCTTCAGGAAGCTTGAATTTACCCGGCTTGGGCTCGCCCAGATGGTTGCGCGGTTTTTGATATTTTCGCATGGAATCGATCCGGTCCAAATCTTTGAGACGATTGTAAATCAACGTCCAAACACAGTCCTTGTTGACATCGATTTCGCATTTTCCGTGATTGGTGCCGCCGCAGGGGCCGTTGACCAGACCCTTGTGGCAGTTGGTCACCGGGCAGATGCCACCGGTTTCACCGATAATACAGGTGCCGCACTGGGTGCAGATTTCATCAAATAGGCCCACGGCGGTTTCCTTGCCGATGAACAGGGTGTCCAGAGCCGGAATCACCATTTTGTGCAGCTGCCGGGCAATGGTCTGAACACCGAAGGCGCAGGACATAATCAGCAGGGTGTCGGCCTGGTCAATCTGCTCGCTGAAATCGCTCAGAAATTCCCGGGTTAAATTATCGCAGGCCACCGGCACCACCGTTTGACCGGTGATCATTTTACCTTTCTCTGACAGCGCTGCTTTCATGGCACGTACTTCCGGATCCCCGCCGGTGCGGGTGAGGGTCGTACAGGTCCCGCACCCGACGATAAAAATGCGGTTGAGTCCCTTCAGAAGCCGGTCGAGTTCTTTCTCCGGTTTTTTTTGCGTTATGGATCGAATCATATGCCATTCTCCTCTTTTTCAAGATCGCAGCGGAGGCATCGTATGGCTTCGCGGTAAGCCTCCTCTTCGTTAAATCCTTTTTCCACTTCCCGAAAATCCTTTATCCGTTCCCGGGGATTCTCGACTCCGACTTCGACCCGGAGCTTGTCCTGCATGTCTTCATTTTCGAGCGCCAGTTTAGTGCCCGTATGCCGCGGGGATTTCTCATCGGGGATATAAACACGGCTTTTGTCACCGCCCAGGTATTTGTTGATGGCAATGGCGGCCCGCCGGCCGGATGCAATCGCACGAATCGCAAAAGTCGGGCCGGTGGTAAAATCCCCGCCGGCGAAAACACCCGGCACATTGGTGGCCAGCGTATTGGTGTCCACTACCAGCGAGCCCCAGAGCGCGCGCTCCAGCTGGCTGTCGGCGTCCAGAAAAGACATGTCGGCGGCCTGTCCGATGGAGATAATGACATTGTCGGCCTCCATAAAGCGCGTATCGTCGAAGTCACAGGTCGGATTGAAGCAGCCCTCATCGTCAAAGACACAAATACAGCGCGTGAATTCAACGCCGGTTACACGCCCCTTTTCGTGGATAATTTTGCTGGGTGACAGTTCGGGGTTGATGACGATTCCCTCATCGATGGCCTCTTCCACATCCTGTTCCCAGGCGGGCATCTCATCACGGGGCTCCAGACAGAATATCTGGGCTTCCTGCGCGCCGGTCCTTAAAGCGGTGCGGGCCACATCGACGGCCACGTTGCCGCCACCGATGACCACCGTTTTGCCGCTTAGAGGCACCTCTTTGCCCATGCGCACCTGGCTCAAAAAGTCAAGGCCGTAGTAAATACCCTCAACGCCTTCTTCTTCCCCGGGGATACCGATGTGCTTGCTGGCCTGAGCCCCGGCGGCAATAAAGACAGCACTAAAGCCTTCATCGAGCAGGTCATTAAAGGTGTGTTTGGCGTCAATGGGCGAATTATACCGAATTTCAACCCCGCAGTTTTGGATATACTGGATCTCCTCCTCGATCACATGGCGCGGCAGCCTGAACTCGGGTACCGCTATGCCGAGCATGCCGCCCGCCACCGATTGGGCCTCAAAAACGGTGGTTTGATACCCCATTTTGGCCAGATAATAGGCGCAGGTTAAACCGGCCGGTCCCGCGCCGACGATGGCCACTTTCTCTTCACGGGTTACCGGAAAGGGCTCTCTTTGGGGACCGATATTTTTAAAATACCAATCTGACGCGACCCGTTTAAGGGCCCGGATTGCCACCGGCTGATCAAGTTCTCCGCGCCGGCATTTGAACTCGCAAGGATGAATGCAGATACGCCCGCATACCGCCGGGAATGGATTGCGCTCGCGGATGATCGCAACAGACTTTTCGTAATCGCCCTCCGCTATAGCGGCCACATAATTGGGCACATCGATGCCTGCCGGGCAGGCATGCTGGCAGGCGGAAATCACCATTGAATCACACACCGCTCCGGCACAGCGGTGTTCTTTGATATGATCTTCAAATTCTTTGAGAAAATATTTGAGCGTCGAAAGCGCCGGTTTGGAGCAGGCCTGTCCCAGACCACATAGGGAGGCCTCGGTTAGGGTCTCTCCCAACTGGCGAATGGTGTCAATGTCCTCCATGCGGCCCTTGCCCTGGGTGATGCGTGTCAGAATTTCCAACAGCTGGGTGGTACCCAGACGGCAGGGTGCGCATTTGCCGCAGGATTCTGACTGGGTAAAGCTTAAGAAAAAGCGGGCGATTTCAACCATGCAGTTGTTTTCATCCATCACCACCATGCCACCCGACCCCATGATGGCACCGATGCGCTGGACCGTATCGTAATCAATTTGCAAGCTTAAAAATTGGGGGGGCACACAGCCTCCGGCGGGTCCGCCCATCTGAACTGCCTTAAATGCGCGGCCTTTGGGTATGCCGCCGCCAATTTCATAGATAACATCTTTGACCGTGGAGCCGATGGGCACTTCCACCAGTCCGGTGTTGTTGACCTTACCGGCCAGCGAAAAGATTTTGGTACCCTTGCTTTCTTCGGTGCCCACCTGGCTGTACCATTGCACCCCGTTTTTGATGATCAGCGGCACGTTGGCCCAGGTTTCAACATTGTTGATATTCGTCGGTTTAGCGTCGATGCCGGCTTGCGCCGGAAACGGCGGTCGTGCCCGCGGCATACCGCGTTTGCCCTCAATGGAGGCCATCAGGGCCGTTTCCTCGCCGCAGACAAACGCACCGGCGCCCAGTCGCAACGAAAGATCGAAGTTAAAGCCGGTGCCCAGAATGTTTTCGCCCAGAAGGCCCAGCTCTTTGGCCTGCTCGATGGCGATGTTGAGATGATCGATGGCAATCGGATACTCTTCGCGCACATAGATGTAGCCGTATTCACTGCCCATGGCATAAGCACCGATCAGCATCCCTTCTACGACGGCATGCGGATCGCCTTCCAATATGGCGCGATCCATGAATGCACCGGGATCGCCTTCGTCTGCGTTGCACACCGTATACTTGGGCCGGCCTTCGGCCTGACGGGCAAATTTCCATTTAAGGCCGGTTGGGAATCCCGCCCCGCCGCGGCCTCTGAGTTTGGCGGTCAGAACCTCTTCGATGACCTGCTCGGGTGACATTTTCGACAGTGCTTTGACCAGGGCCTGATAGCCGCCGTCGGCAATATAATGTTCGATGCGGGTCGGGTCGATGCGGCCGCAGTTGGCCAGAACCCGACGTTCCTGCTTGGCATAAAATGGGATCTGGTTGCGGTAGTAAACCGGTTGCCGTGTCTTGGGTTCGTGATACGCCAGGCGGTCGATGAGCTGGCTGCGCTTCAAGGTCCGAGCAACGATCTCGGCGGCATCATCCGGCGCCACTTCCTGATATTGAACCCCCATGGGCTCGATGGCAATCACCGGTGCCTTGGCACAAAAACCGTGACAACCGGTGGCCCGTATTTCCACCTGATCCGAAATCGTCTGGCTTTTGACCTCGTCTCTTAAGGACTCCAGAACGCCGGCGGCGCCGTAAGCCCGGCAGCCGGTCATGCATACATGCACTTCGATGGTCCCTTCTTTTTTGCGGGACTGTATTTTATTGCGGAGCCACTCCAGCTTTCCGATGGATGAAAGCTTCTCCATTGGGCAGGTTCTCCCTTTCACTCAGAAATTCCGTCTATCGCAAATCCGTCAGCGGCAAACGGTGGATATTATTTTTTTTGATACTCTCCCAGCAGACTGTTGACCTTGGTCGGGGAAAGCTTGCCGAAATAATCCCGATTGATCATCATGGTCGGTGCCAGAAAACAGGCGCCCAGACAGGCGACCGTTTCGAGAGTGAATTGATAGTCGGGGCTGGTTTCACCTTCCTTCAGATTCAGTTCTTTTTGCATCAAGCGCAGAACGCTGCGGCTGCCCTTAACGTGACAGGCCGTGCCGCGGCAAACCCGGAGGACGAATTTTCCTTTAGGCTCCAGAGTGAATCCGGCATAAAAGGTAATAACGCCCTGTACTTCAGCGGGATACATGTTCAAGGCCTCGGCGATCGGCTCAATCGATTCGGGCGGAATGAATCCAGCATGTTCCTGCACTTCCTGCAGTAAGGGGATCAGGCCCCATTTGTCGCCTTTATGTTTTTCGATAATTTCGTAAAGCCGGTCCCAGTCAATTTCTGGTGGTTTCATGCGGGTGCCCCATCCATCCGTTGTAGGTGAAATTAATTTTTAAGTGATATATTTGCCAGTCTGCTAATCTCGTCGGGTTCAGGGTTCAAGGTTTCCTCCTTCGCTTTTTAGGCTTCGGAGGGCAGACAAAGGTCCAGGTTTCTGTGTACAAGATAAAAATGATTTGTTTCTTCCGACGGCCTTTAGCCGTGTACCGTGCGCCTTATACCTTCTCTATTCTGGCCGCACATGTTTTCCATCCGGTTGAGTTGGGATCCGCCAGGTCCTTTAAATCGATCAGATTCATGGCATCATTGTCGTTTATTGCCAGCGGGATAAACAGCTGGCCGGCTGCGATGCGATTGCTGCTGTCAATTTTGCGTTTGATCTCACCCCAGCGGGTTTCTATTTTCACGGTATCTCCATCTTTTAATTTCAGTTTTTCTGCGTCCGCCATGCTGATGATCGCATTTCCGACATGCTCAAAATCATGAATACGTTCAGAGGCGCTCGTTCGGGTGCCACTGCCCAGATGGTAGCGCAAAGAGCCCAATATGGCCGTTAGCGGGTAATCGCTATCATCGGGTTGATCGGCGGTCGACACCACCGCTGAAAAAGATATCATTTCATGGGCATCGCTGGCACCAAATACTGCTTTCAGACTGGTGGGCTTGACCCAGGCCGTCTCAGACCCATTCAATTCGGCGTAGGCGGGTACCTGTCGACGGATTTCAGCGCGGATTTTTTCCAGGGAGCCATAAGCCGCTGAATTTCCCAGGCGTGTGGCCAGCAGATCTAAAATCTCCCAGTCGGGTTTGGCCTTACCGGGTGGCGCTACGACCGGTGAAAAGCTCTGGATACGGCCTTCCAGATTGGTAAAAGAGCCGCTTTTTTCACTTGCAGCGGCACCGGGTAGAACCACATCTGCGAGTTTGACGATTTCACTGTCGAGAATATCCTGTACGACAACAAAGTCCAGATTTTCCAGGGCCGCTTTCACGCGTTGGGGTTGCGGCAAAGAACGCAGCGGATTTTCCCCCATGATATACAGGGCTTTAAGCTGGCCGCTTTCGGCTGCCTCGATAACGCGGCACATATTGAGACCCGGATCCGGAGAAATTTTGACGCCCCAATTTTTTTCCCATGTGTTTCGGCTGCTATCTTCAGCGACCGGCATTCGCCCGGGCAGCAGGTCCGGCACCGTGCCCATATCCATGGCGCCGTTCTGGTTGTTTTCTCTGGCAAGGATGTAAATACCGGCGCCTGGTTTGCCCAGACTTCCGCTCATCAGGGACAGATTGAGGACCGCACCGAGGGTGTGCACGCCATGACGCTGCTGTAAAATGCCATGGCCGATGACAAATGCAATCCGCTTTTCTTTTAGAAGCGCGGCCATTGCTTTCAATTGTTGCATCTGCAGTCCGGTCCTGCGGCAAACCTTATCCATATCAAGAGAGGACAGAGCGTAGGTAAAGAGACTGAATCCTTCAGCATAGCGATCGATAAATTCAGAATCGTAATCACTTGTTTCATGCAGCAAGGCGGCCAGGGCATTCATGAGTTCCAGATCGCTTTGGGGTTTGATGGAAAGCCATAGGGATGCAAAACTGACCAATTCTGTTTTGCGCGGGTCGACCACAATCAGCGGCAGGCCGTCTCTGGCAGCGCGTTTTAGATGGTAACTGACCACCGGAAGAGAATGGTTGGGGTCGGCGCCTAACACCACGATGGCCTCCGCCGTTGCCAGATCTTCAAAGGGTGTCGGGCGATATCCATCGCCAGTTTTCTGATCCAAAATAGTCGACAAAAATTGCCCGGAAACATATCCGCCGTTATCGACATTGTTCGTTCCGATCAACGCCCTGGCTATTTTTTGAAACAGATAATTTTCTTCATTGCTGCACTTGGATGAGCCTAAAAAAGCAATGCTTTGCGGACCACTTCCTTCCTTTATCTGACGCAAGCGATCGGTCACCTGGTCGAGGGCCTCGTCCCATGAAACCGGCGCCAACTGGGTGGTTTCATCTTCGTTTTTTTTGGGCATCATCGGCGCGATCAGGCGCTGACGGGAGTTTAAATAATCATGGGCAAAATGACCGCGCACGCACAGGGTGGCTTTGTTGGCGCTGTCGGTCAAATGGGCCGGATTGACATCAATGACCTTGTCGTCCGCTTGCCCCATGGCGAGGCTGCAGCCGACACCGCAAAAACCACAGATGGAAAAGGATTCTGTCGACGGGCTTCCGACGTAACGGCTGTTTTTGGCCGAAAGCGCTCCGGTTGGGCACATGGAAACGCAGGTGCCGCAAAAGGTGCAATTTGAATGCTCGAGTCCCTGTTCATGAACCGTTGCCGGTCGGGATTCAAAGCCTCGCAGATTATAATCGATGGCGCCAACGACAACCAGTTCGTGGTCTGCCCGGATGCATTTTCCGCACAGGATGCATTTGCTCAGATCTCGAATAATAAATGGGTTGGCCTGCTCCAAGGGTTTATAATTGGGCATTGCATACAGATCCGTTTCACCAATGCCCATTTGGGCAGCAACCCATCGCAGCTGGCAGCGATTGCCTTTGCTGCAAACTATGCAGGATTCCGGATGTTCGGCGATCATCAAACGGACGATATTGCGGCGATGGCTTAAGATGCGCTCTGTGTTGGTCAGAAGGGTCATGTCCGCAGCCACCGGGGTAACACACGATGCCATCAAACGACCGCTCTGCTCGTCTTCCACCAGGCAGAGCCGGCAGGCGCCAAAAGGTTTCAGATCCGGATGATAACAAAGGTGTGGTATTTTGATGCCATTGTGGGTGGCAGCCTCCAGTATTGAAGTTCCGGGTGAACAACGAATCCGTTTGTTATCGATGGTTAAGACAATCTTGTCCAAGCGGCTGACTCCTTTCAATCTTGAATGGAACAATTGAATTCTGGAATGATGGAATATAGGGTTCAGGTGATCTCGGTGTAATTTTCCAAAGGCATTTTCCGAATTTTTACCCTTGATTTCAACATACCAATATTCCGGTTCATAGAGCCAATTAAGAAACAAATTAAACCGAAAACGACCGGGGTCTTTTACGGGTTGACAGAAGACTACTTCAGCTTTGCGGCATCCAGATAATTCTTTAGCTTTTCTTCACCGCCGATGGTAATGACGTGGACCCCCTGACAGAGATCCTTGAGGCCGGTGACAATATCAGCAAAAATTTCAGTGCTGGCCTTTAGTTTATCCGGTGCCCGGGCCAGTTTTTGGATGATCCATTCCGGCACGAGGCCGGATTTTAAATGCCGGTTGAGAAAGCGACCCATACCAGCGGTTCGCAGAATCATAACCTCGGCAATGACCGGTACGTTAAATGTATCTACCCGATGTAAGAATTTAGCGAATTGATCTACGTCAAAAATCGGCGTTGATAGAAAATATCCGGTTCCGAGTTTGGTCATTTCCTCCATTTCCTTCATTTCCAGGTCGGGGATATTTTTACCCCAGGCCGATTCCACTCCTGATCCCACCAGAAAATCAGCTTTGGATTTGAGGGTGTCACCTTCGACGGTTTGTCCGTCTTTGATATGTTCCAGCACCGATTGTAGCTTGCCGGCGTCGACATGGAAAAACATCATTTCCTGTAAGCTGTCGCCGGTAATGCGATAATCTTCGGTAAAAACCAGCAGGTTATCAATCCCGGCTTCATAGGCGTCAATCAGATCCTTTTGTAATTGAATGCGGTTTTTATCCCGGGTGGTGGTTTGATAGATGGGCTCGAATTGATTTTGATCTAACAGCTGGCAGGTGCTGATGGTATCACCGACAACACCTTCGAATTCGACTTCAGACAATGAAACGCCGTCAACCCGCCCGCGCACTTTGGATAGGCTGCGGACCAGATCTTCCGGCTCTTGATCGATGGGTGCCTGAATTTCCGAGGTCACAACAAACTGTTTTTTTTTCAAGGCTTCCTTTAATTTCATGATGTCTCCTTGTCTGGCTTTGCGATTCGTTGCCCCCAATGGTTTGCAGCTAGCGCAGTTCTAACAGACGGGCCACTTCCTCTTTGAGCTGGGGCAACGGAAACGGTTTGGAAAAACAGGCATCCGCTCCATACTGCTTCATTTTTTTAAACTTATCTTCGTCCAGATATGCGGACAGTACGATGATTTTGGTGTTGGCCGTGTCGGTATTTTCTTTAATCTTTTTGCAGACCTCATAGCCTTTGATGTCCGGCATCATAATGTCCAGAATCAGCAAATGCGGGGCAAAGTGATTGATCTGCAATCCGGCTTCAAATCCATCTGAGGCTGAAATAACCTCATAATCAAATTCGTCTTCTTCCAGTGCCTGCACAATGGTTTCAACAATAATCGGATCATCGTCGACCACCAAAATTTTTCTTTTAAGTCCGTCGGCTTCCTGATTCGGAATCGGAATACCCTGCTTTTTCATGAAATATTCCAGATCCGAGCGGTTGATGCGACGATGTCCGCCCACGGTCTTATATGCCTTTATATGGCCGGATTCGATCCAGTTGATAATGGTTTTGGCAGACACATTACAAAGCTGGCTCGCCTTGAAAACTGTTAATACGTCTTCCATATGGACACTCCTTTCATTTATTTCATTTATTATAGATTTTTCTATAAATATAGTTTTATCCTTTTTGTCAAGCATTTTTTTAATTTAGTCAGTTTTTTTTTATTATTATAAGATATTTGAACCCGGAAAATTGAATGGAATTATCTCTAATTTTATAGAATTTATAGAATTTATAGTTTTTAGAGGGATCTTGTGTATTTCGATTCTAAAGTATGGAATCATTTTTTAAAGGGCAGGGCCGGTCGGACCGATTGGTCCATTTGGCCTTTCCAGGAAGGAAAAACGCCTGATGTCAGTTTGATCGGCGCAATAAGCAAACTGCACCTAACCAAACCGGCTAGAGGGCAAAAAGAATTTTATAACTGGGCTTCTAGTTTGGCCGCTGATTCCTGCATAATGGGGAAGGTGATGGTAAAGGTGGTGCCTTCGCCCGGCTGGCTGCGGACCTGAATATCGCCGCCATGATCCTTGACAAAACCATAACAAACCGATAATCCCAGGCCAACGCCTTTGACGCTGTCTTTGGTGGTGAAAAAGCTGTCAAAGATTTTTTTAATGTGTTCTTCTTTGATACCGACACCGGTATCGGATAGTTCAATGGCAATATTTTTAGAGTCGGCTGAGGTCTTTACATTCAGGTTGCCGCCCTTGGGCATGGCATCCCGGGCGTTGGCTACTAAATTCAGAAAAACCTGCCGCAGCTGATTTTTTGAGGCCTTGATTTTAGGAAGCGACGGTGCAAATTCGGTTTTGATTTTGATGTCGTTTTCCTGCAGCTGTTTTTCATGCAGCAGCAGAATTTCGTCAAGCACCGTATTGACATCAACGGCTTGTTTTTCCTCCTGATCCGGTTTGGAAAACGACAGCATTTTGCGCAACAATCCACTGAGTCGCACCGTCTCTGATAGAGCCATTTCCAGCACTTTGCGACGTTTGCTCTGGGGGGAAATTTCTGTTTTTAAAAGCTCCAGGGTGTTCATGATGCCATACAACGGGTTGTTTAATTCGTGGGCGATCTGGGATGTCAGGCGCCCCATGGCCGCCAGTTTTTCAGACTGCAGGAGCTGCTCCTGGGTTTGGCGCAACGTGCGCTCCATCTCGAGGCGTTCCTTCAAATCGACAAATGAACCCACCGTTGCGATTTCTTTGTCACTGGCGTCATAAATAATGGCGGCTGAAAGATTGCCTTCAATGACCTCCCCGTCCTGGCGCATGTACACCATGGGGTAGGCGTTTAACCGCCCAACACCGCCATGTTCCGGGCTTCTGAGCATCTGCATCACTTTACGGACCATTTCGTCGGGATAAATTTTTTGGATATTCATCTTGCCGATGACATCATTTGCCTTATAGCCAATCGTTTCCTCGGCTGCCCGGTTCCAGATCAAAATATTGCCTTTCATGTCGGTTGCGGTGATGGCATTGGGTGAGCTTTGAATGATTTTATTAATAAAATCATGGGCCTCTTTGATCTGGCGCTCCATCAATTTTCGCTGGCTAATATCGATATTGAGCCCTTCGTAACCGATAACATTTCCATGCTGATCGGTACGAACGTGGCCGGTGAGCAGCACCGGCACCGTGCTGCCATCCTTGCGTTTAAATTCGACCTCCCAATCAATCACGCGGCCATCGCGTTCCATCATTTTTTGGAATTTTTGGCGCTCTTCCGGCTTTTTATACAGGTCGTTGGCGATATCAATGCTCAAAAATTCTTCTTTCCTATCATAGCCGAGCATGTCCAAGAGGGCACGATTGGCGTTTAAAAATTTGCCTTCCTTGCTGCTGATGAACACTCCGCAGTCGACATGTTCAAATAAATTTGTAAAGTCGGCCTCAGAGGCCCATAATTTTTCTTCACGCCGTTTTCTTTCTGAAATGTCTCGATAAATACTCAATTTTAACAGAGTGCCGTCTTCATTATTAAATGGGATTTCAGTTAAGAAATATGTTTTGTCGACCAGAGGGACATAAACTTCCCGGCTGATTTTTTTGCCTTTAAAGATCTCATCCGAAAGGCACCACGGACATTTTTCATCGGTTCGATTGACGACCTGATGGCATTTTTTACCGATACCATTACCAAATTGCGCGATCATGGCACTGTTCATGTACTCGACAACCAGATCCTGGTTCATGACATAAATTCCGTCCTCAAACGCTTCCAAAATAGCGGTGGACATTTTTATGCTTTTATCCATGGGTCTTTACCTCAAGCAAAATATAGAAAATAATTTTAAAAAATACCATAAACGTTCCGGCATTGCTTGTCGAGTTGAAATTGAAGTTGCCGTATTTTCGGATTTGCCCCGTTAGCGTTATGGTGTTCCGCAAAGCATTTGGTTGACGTCATTTGATTTATATCTATCTTATGGTGTAATGCTCTGGCTACTGCCTTCTGGCTTTCGAGTGGAGGGTCAATTTTTTGTTGCGATTGAGATTTAATTCCAAAGCCCAAACTGAGTGAATGAGGAGGTGAAAGTATGCAAAAAAGGGTTGCCGAGATTCTGGAGATTGCCATCAAAAGGGAAGAAGACGCTTACGATTTCTACATGGACATTGTTTCAAAGGTGGTCGACCCCGCGGTTCAGGACACCCTGACATTTATCGCCGGCGAAGAAAAAAAACACAAGGCCTTTCTGGTGGATTATCGGGATGGACATTTTGGTGACAAAGGTCTGCGAATGAGCGATGTCGTTGATTATAAAATTGCCGAGTACCTGGAAGAACCGGAGATTAATGAAAGTTCCAAACCGGAGGATGTGTACCTGGTGGCTTCGCATCGGGAATCCAGATCCCATCAGTTTTATACCGAAATGGCCAATCTACATGCAGAAGGCGAGCCGCGCGAAATGCTGCTGAAAATGGCCAACGAAGAATTGAAGCACAAGGAAAAGATGGAATATCTGTATTCCAATACGGCTTTTCCCCAGACATCAGGCGGGTAATTAAACGGCGGACAGAAGACAGAAATTAGAAGATAAATAGTATTCACCGGAGAAGGATAACTCCGCTTTCTTATCCGTTTTCCGGTTCCTGACCCCTGACCTCTGCTAAAAATTGACTACGCCTCAATCGGAATTGTGGTGACCGGGACCGGAGCGTTTTTGACGACTTTTTCTGTCACGCTGCCGAAGCGATAGTGACCTTTTTCGCCATGGCTGGCCATCACCACCAGATCCACTTTTTCTTTGTCAATCAGTTTTAAGATTTCCTGGGCCGGATCGCCGATGGCGATATGCTTGATGTACAGCGGACAGCCCTCCAGATACTTTTCACAAACCTGCTCAAGCCTTTTATTAGCTGATTTTTCGGCATATTCCATTAATTTTTTTACCTTGGATTGATCAAAATCTCCGTACCAGCCATCATGATGGGCAATATCCTCAATCACATACAAAACATGGATTTCAGCCTGAAATTTTTGGGTCAATGCGGTCACGTACGGCAATGCCTTTTCCGAGCTGCTTGAAAAATCTGTCGGCCAGAGAACTTTTGTCACTTCCATGTGCATCCTCCTTGTTCATTGCGGTCTCAACAGTTAAAAATTCAAATGACTACTCTATAATACGAATTTTATTCGGCTTGTAAACACAGAAAAAGCACCCTCAGCCCACTCTATCGGCAGCCCATTGTTCTTCTGCATTTTTTTGCGGCGGCACCTTAAAGAATTTCCAGAATCCTTTTTGACGTATATTCGCCCGTGTCGGCCAGCGCATCTGTTGTTAGGAATTGCGACGCATTGCAGGAAAAAAGACAGGTCACCGCTGCCGGGAATTCATCATCAGCCCGGTAAAATATGTAATTTAAGGCAATTTTGGGCAACGGAAAGAGAATAAATGAAAAATCACCCGTGTCCGGTTGGGCTTCCTGCAAACCATTAAATGATTCGATAATCCGACCTGCTTCACGTTCAATGGTGTCGGTATGCTCTATCAGAACACTTTCGGTATTCGAGGCAAATGCGCCAATATACGGCATGCTGTCAGGCAGCTCCCGAAACGCTTTAAACGGTTTTAATTGACACCTTTTAACATCAACCTGCAGCGCGTACAAAGAGATAATGATTCCCGGCGGGCCCGTCTGCGCTTTATTTCCGATTTCAATGTTTTGCGGTGTTATGCGGCAGAATTCGCCAAAAGCCGGAAATTGAAAGCTGTTGTCAATCCGGCTGGCCGGCAACCGGTCAGCCAGGTCTGCCGGCAGGTTGCTGTAAAGCCGTTGCAGATTGCTATTAATGATCTCTTCGTAGATGCTCATCTGTGAACTCGCGTGTCGATTGGTGTTCGTTCGTTGCCGTTTGATTGCGGTTCAATAATGGTATTGGAAACAGCCTCTATCGCTGAATAAAGCATCTGTCAAGCATAGCGAATTCTGCTTTAAGAATTGACAGGTGCCCAAGGATTTATCAGCAGGCGACCCAACCGTGACGCT
Organism: Desulfobacterales bacterium; assembly: GCA_050116835.1. Classification (GTDB taxonomy): domain Bacteria; phylum Desulfobacterota; class Desulfobacteria; order Desulfobacterales; family JAHEIW01; genus JAHEIW01. Next base: position 7,429 of record JASFNW010000084.1, on the reverse strand, counting down.
TTCCCGACGATGATAACGGTCCGGCAGATGCAACATCTTCATCATCGCAAAAAAAACCCGCGAGAAACAGCTTCCGCGGGTTTTTCAATATCAAATGAAAATGTTCTATTTTTTGTCTTCTTCCTTGACTTCTTCAAAATCAGCATCAACCACGTCTTCATCCGCAGCGCCGGTTTCACCTGTCGCCTGCCCGCCGGCGTCGGTTCCGGCTTGTTGTTCGTTTTGTGATGCCTGCTGATACATGGCTTCAGCTAATTTGTGGGAAGCCTTGGTGAGCTCGTCGCTGACCCGTTTTATTTCAGCGGCGTCCTCACCTTCCATGGCCTTTCTGAGCTCCGCGATGGCGGATTCGACATTGGTTCTGGTTTCACTGTCGACTTTATCACCCAGTTCGCTGATTGATTTTTCAGTCGAATAAATCAATGCGTCGGCCGAGTTGCGCGCTTCAACCAATTCTCTTTTGCTTTTATCTTCTTCAGCATGTACCTCGGCGTCTTTAATTAGCTTGTCAATTTCTTCCTGCGACAGACCGGAAGAGGCCGTTATCTGTATCGATTGTTCCTTACCGGTAGCCTGGTCCCTGGCCGAGACATTGACGATACCGTTGGCATCGATGTCGAAAGTAACCTCGATCTGGGGGATACCCCTGGGAGCCGGCGGTATGCCCACCAGCTCGAAGCGGCCCAGTGTCTTGTTGTTGGGTGCCATTTCACGTTCTCCCTGCAGAACGTGAATCGAAACCGCCGGTTGATTGTCGGCTGCCGTCGAAAATATTTGACTCTTTTTAGTCGGAATGGTGGTATTCTTTTCAATCAGACGGGTCATCACACCACCGAGGGTTTCAATGCCCAGTGAAAGCGGCGTTACATCCAGCAGCAGAACATCTTTGACATCACCCTTCAGTACACCACCCTGGATGGCAGCACCGAGCGCAACCACTTCATCGGGGTTAACACCCTTGTGCGGGTCCTTGGCAAAAATTTTCTTCACCCGTTCCTGCACCGCCGGCATGCGGGTCATGCCGCCAACCAGGATCACCTCGTTGATATCATTGGCGGCCAGGCCGGAATCTTTCAGAGCCGTTCGGCAGGGCTTTTCCAGTTTGTCCAGTAAATCGCTGACCAGAGATTCGAGTTTGGCGCGGCTGATCTTAATATTTAAGTGCTTGGGGCCACTGGCATCAGCAGTTATAAAAGGCAGATTCACATCCGTTTCCATCGAAGTCGACAGTTCCATCTTCGCCTTTTCAGCGGCCTCTTTCAATCGTTGCAGGGCCATTTTGTCTCCGCGAAGATCGATTCCCTGGTCCTTTTTGAATTCATCCGCCAGATAATCAATCAACCGCAAATCGAAATCTTCGCCGCCCAAATGGGTATCACCATTGGTCGCTTTGACCTCAAAAACCCCTTCTCCGATTTCAAGAATTGAAATATCAAATGTACCGCCGCCCAGATCAAATACAGCGATTTTTTCCTCACCCTTCTTGTCCAGCCCGTAAGCCAGAGATGCAGCGGTGGGCTCATTGATTATTCTCAAAACGTTCAGGCCCGCTATTTTACCCGCATCTTTGGTTGCCTGGCGCTGGCTATCATCAAAATAAGCCGGTACGGTGATAACCGCGTCGGTTACCTTTTCTCCCAGATATTCTTCGGCAGAATGTTTGATATCCGCCAAAACGAACGAGGAAATTTCCGCCGCACTGTACTGTTTGCCCTTGATGCTAATGCGGGTATCGCCGTTTGAAGCTTGCTCGATTTTGTAAGGCAGGATCTTGATATCATTTTGTACTTCCGGTGCGGAGTACTTGCGACCGATCAGACGTTTGACCCCGAAAACCGTGTTTTCCGGATTTGTGATGGCCTGCCGTTTTGCGATCTGTCCCACCAGGCGCTCGCCGCCTTCTGAAATGGCGACGATCGAAGGCGTCGTTCGTCCGCCCTCCGGATTGGTGATGATTTTGGCATCTGCACCTTCCATTACTGCAACACACGAGTTTGTGGTGCCGAGATCGATTCCAATAACCTTAGACATTTTCATTTACCTCCTTAATAATACAAGTCATTTTTGACCAGTAAATATCATTATCTCATCTATGAGAAAAATTGTTTGCTCGATTCTTAATCGTCATTGCTTTTCGGTACGGCAACCACCACCATGGCAGGTCTTAAAAGCCTATCGTGTATCAGATACCCCTTTTGAAATTCACTCAGAACGGTGTTTTCGGGATAATCATCGGTTTCTTCCCGCATCACCGCTTCGTGAAAGGCAGGATCAAAAATTTCGCCACGCGCCGCTATCGGTTTTACATTGAATCTATCGAATACTCGCAACATTTCATTGCGGGTGAGGTTCAAGCCCTCGATCAATTTTTTATTCGCTTTCTTATCTTCTTTAGCGGAGTTGATGGCCAGCTCTAAACTGTCGACCACCGTAAGCATTTCTTTGAGCAAGGACTGATTTGCGTATTTTCGAAAATCCTCCATCTCGCGGTCGGAGCGCTTTTTGAAATTCTCAAAGTCGGCCGATACCCTCAACAGCCGCTCATGGGCTTCTTTAGCTTCTTTTTCCTGGGCGGCCAGTTTGGCTTTTAGCTCTGTCAGAGGATCGGACGGCTCGACACTTTTATTTTCAGCTGTTTCAGACTCGCTGTTTTCCGGCTGACTGTTGACGGGTTCTGGTTTATTGGAATCGATACTTTCCTCCATCTCGTCGTGTTCAGAATGAATTTTAATTTTCTTTTTCTCAGACATAAGCCGGCGTTATCTCCTGAATTAATAGCTAATTGAATTATGTCGTTTGGAAAATAAGACTCTTATAAACGATGTCAAGAATGATTCGGCCAGGTTTTATGCGAAAAATGCGAGGGGATTAGTGCTATTTTTCATGCCGTTTGGGGGGTGATCCGTTTGTTTCCCGCGACTGCCGCAAATCCGTCTAAAAAGGGTTGAAATCAGACATAAAAAATGCGTGGTAGACGTGGCCATGACACCAATTGAGGACCTAAAAAAAGGTTGTGCACCCGCTGTCGAATCTTGATGGAATTGGTAAGGCATCGAGATGACCGGAATCGATCCACGACACAAACTGCATCACTTATCGCTGCTTCCTTCCGGACCTGACGAGGTTCGTGACCGTTTGTTGCGTGGCGCCCAATCAAAATGCGTTACGGCTTTCCATGTTTAAGACCCTTCAGAGGGGATTCAGCCCCGCATGAGCGGATTTCGGGAATAGGGCACCGCTAGCTCCCCGCCTAGCACAACCGATATTAGCATACGTCATAATCAGGTTTTTTCAACCATAAAATATAATGTCGTTGCGAAGCATCCGGCTGCTGGCTCCTGGTCTCTGACTACTGGCTGAAAGCAATTGATTCCCTGCTTCAAGCCGGAAGCAAGACGCGAGACGCCAGAAGCCAAAGAGAGTGGCACCGGACACGGAAGCTGATGGGCCGCGTTTGTTATTGACTTATAGCGGTCCGTGCCATAGATATTTGAAAGGTATGAGAATTATTAGCAGAGCCATATGCTGAGCCTTCGGCTTACGGCGACAAAATACCCTTATCGGCAACATTTTATGTCAGAAAAAACCCCCGTTCCATCGAATTCCGACGTTAAAAAAAGAATACTTCGCGTGGTTGATCATACCCTGCGCGCCCATTCCATGATTCAAATCGGCGATGCTGTCCTGGTGGGCGTGTCCGGTGGACCGGATTCGGTGGCCCTGATCCATATCCTGCACGCTCTGGCGCCAACTTATGGGCTGAAACTGGCGATTGCCCACCTCAATCACGGGCTCCGGCAAAACGCGTCTGATAGCGATCAGGCCTTTGTGACGACTCTAGCCGAAAAATTTCAAATACCCCTCCACATGGAAAAGCAAGACGTGTACCACTATCAAAAAAGACGCCATCTGTCTGTTGAGGAGGCAGCGCGACAGGTGCGCTATCGGTTTTACCATCGCAGCGCTGCTCAATACGGATATGATAAAATAGCACTCGGACATCATGCGGATGATAACGCCGAGCAGGTATTAATGGCGATGCTGCGCGGCAGCGGCCCGTTGGGATTAGGGGGAATTCCGCCGGTGCGCCCCGATCACATTATCAGGCCTTTGATCAATTTACGGCGCAGCGAATTGCTGGATTATCTTGCATGCCAGAATTTGGATTATGTTGAGGATTCTTCTAATCGGGATTTGCGCTTTCTGCGCAATAAAATTCGCAGCTGCCTGATTCCCGAACTGCAGGCCGAATACAATCCAAAATGTGTCGAATCACTCAACCGGATGGCGACCATTTTATCTGCTGAAGAGGAGTGGATCGATGACCATATCCTGCCGATATTCAAAGCTGCGGTCGTTCTTGCTGACCCGGACAAAATAGGACTGAGCCTTGAGCGATTGAAACAGGAACCGATCGCGGCTCGGAGGCGTTTGATCCGCAAAGCCCTTTTACAGGTCAAAGGCAACCTGCGGCGAATCACTTTCGCCCATATCGAAGCGGTGCTAAAAATCATTCAACAGGAGTCGGCGGACGGTACGCTGGATCTTCCTGACAATATTTGCGTCGGGCGGAATCAAGGCTGTTTGCTGATTTCACGTGCACAGCAAAAGCCACGCCGAACACCCGGCCGGCACCCTTTCCCGACAGTGCCCGAGTACTCGTATCAACTCCCGGGGGTCGGTGAGATTTTGATTCAAGAAGCCGGACTGCAGATCCGTTTTAGTGAAATGCCCGTTGAGCATGTTTCAGACTGGCGCCGAACAAAACGTCAGATCGCCTTCATGGACAGGGATAAACTCGGCTTTCCGCTGGAGATCCGGAATTTTCGCCCGGGCGATCGATTTTCCCCGCTGGGCACAAGGGGACGCCAAAAGTTAAAAAAATATTTTATTGATCACAAAATATCCAGGACCGAGCGCATGAAATGCCCAATAGTGCTCAGCCGCAAAACCATCATTTGGGTTGCGGGACATCGGCTGGATAACGCGGTCAAGATTGATCCGCAAACCCGCCGTGTGCTTAAAGCTGAACTTTTGCTTGCCTAAGGCGTGATGATGATTACGTTCCCTGTATCCTGAACCGATTGCGTCCTGTGTTGCAGCCGACGATTGTGACTTGAAATTTAGCTTCAGGTAGGGAATACTTAAGAAAGCGATTGAATTTTTTTGAATGCGTATTGATGTGTTCATGGGCCTATAATTCATGCAGATAAAATTTGTTTTCCAAAACGATTCTTTGAGTGCAGGCCTGAAATATGACGATAGACTATTCTCAATTCCCAACATACAATATTCAATCCTCAATTTAATCATTAGGAGGTAGCCGTCTTTGAATCCATTTTATAAAAATTTAGCCTTATGGCTGGTCATCACCCTGATGATGGTCATGTTGTACAATCTTTTCAGTAAGCAACACCTGGCAGAAACCAGTATCAGTTATACTGATTTTCTAGCGATGGTAGATGATGAACGAGTATCCCAGGTGGTTATCCAAGGGCAGGAGCTTTTTGTAACCGATACCGACGGCAACCGACTCAAGGTATATGCGCCCGAAGACAGCGATCTGATAAAGATTTTGCGTCAAAAAGGCGTGGTGATCAGCGCAAAGCCGCCATCTGAAAATCCCTGGTACATGTCTGTGCTGGTTTCCTGGTTTCCAATGATCGTTTTAATTGGTGTTTGGATATTTTTTATGCGCCAGATGCAGGCCGGCGGCGGCAAGGCCCTTTCATTCGGCAAAAGTCGTGCGCGTTTGATGTCGGATCAGTCTGAAAGAGTGACTTTCGAAGATGTTGCCGGAATCGACGAAGCTAAAGAAGAATTAGTTGAAATTGTTGAATTTCTGAGAGACCCTAAAAAGTTCACGCGCCTGGGCGGACGCATACCCAAAGGTGTTTTGCTGGTCGGTCCGCCGGGCTGCGGCAAAACCCTTCTGGCCAGGGCTATTGCGGGTGAGGCTGGGGTGCCCTTTTTTAGTATCAGCGGCTCTGATTTTGTGGAAATGTTTGTCGGGGTAGGGGCATCCCGTGTCAGAGACCTTTTTGTGCAGGGTAAAAAGAATGCGCCCTGCATTATTTTTATAGACGAAATCGATGCGGTCGGGCGTCATCGCGGGGCCGGGCTGGGCGGCGGCCACGATGAAAGAGAACAGACCCTGAATCAGTTGCTGGTTGAAATGGATGGTTTTGAATCCAATGAAGGTGTTATTTTGATTTCAGCGACCAACCGGCCCGACGTTCTGGACCCCGCATTGCTGCGACCCGGTCGCTTTGACCGGCAAGTCGTGGTCTCAATGCCCGATATTCGGGGCCGTGAAAAAATACTGCGCGTCCACATGCAAAAAACGCCCATCGATAAGGATGTCAATCCGGTTATCTTGGCCAAAGGAACGCCCGGGTTTTCAGGTGCCGACCTTGAAAATTTGGTCAATGAGGCGGCTTTGCTGGCGGCCAAACGCAATAAAGAAAAAATCGGTATGGTCGATTTTGAAGATGCCAAGGACAAAGTATATATGGGTCTTGAGCGTAAGTCCAAAGTCATTAAAGAGGAAGACCGCAAGGTTACCGCTTACCACGAGGGCGGCCACGCTTTAGTTGCGCGGTTTTTGCCTGAGACGGATGCCGTCAATAAGATTACCATTATACCCCGTGGTCGGGCTGCCGGCGTTACTTGGTTCTTACCCGAAGAGCGCGATTTCAAATACAAAGATCAACTCCAAAGCGAGCTGGCGGTTGCATTCGGCGGACGGGTGGCGGAAGAAATTGTTTTCAACCGCATCAGTACCGGCGCCGCCAATGACATCAAACAGGCCACTGATCTTGCCCAACAAATGATCCGGAGCTGGGGCATGAGCGACAAGCTTGGCCCGCTTTCCTATGCCAAAGGTGAAGAGCAGGTTTTTTTGGGTCGCGAAATTGCACAGCACAGGGATTACTCCGAGGCGACGGCTCAAAAAATTGATGAGGAAATCAACAACCTGATCAAAAGTGCTTATGAACGTGCCAAATCGGTTCTAGACGAAAATTTGGATATCCTTCACAAACTGGCGGAGGTGCTGCTCGAAAAGGAAACCGTTATGGGCAAAGAACTTGATGCGCTGATCCACGAAATGCGGCCCGGAATCGAGCTTCCTTCAAGACCTGCAGACGATCATGAAACTACTGCGGAATCCACTGCTGATTCATCTTGATAATGCAGGCATTTCCCAAGACATATCGGCTGTCGTGGGCCGGTTACGAAATGGAATTCGGCCATCGAACGGGTATTATGGGTGTGGTCAATGTGACACCGGACTCATTTTCCGACGGCGGAAAATTCCTAACCCCCGAGTCCGCCGTGGCCCAGGGTCGAAAACTGGCAGCCGACGGCGCCGACATCCTGGATATCGGAGGGGAGTCGACCCGGCCTTTTGCTGATCCGGTGCCAGCCG
>JASFNW010000083.1:0-21992 GCA_050116835.1 Desulfobacterales bacterium | reverse complement strand
GGCAAAAAAGCCGTCGGGCATAATGGCGCCCTGAACATACTGGGGCGCCATATCGATCAAGACCTCAGAATGCCAGAGATTCGTTCCGAGAAGATATACGTCTCTGATGTCATAAAAAGCCAGTTGCGGTATGATCAGGCCCACCGTTTTGGGATAGTCTGGAATAAAAACGGCATCAAAATCGACAATCGCTTGCTGCTCTTGTTCATCTATATCTTCATCGCTTTGCGGATTATCGGTATCGCCGGTACTGTCTGGTTCTGCGTCTTGTTTTAAATCCTCTGGAATCTCATAGTACAGACCGACAAGCTTCTTTATTGGTTCGGCAAAATCCGTGTGCTGAGGATTGTAGGATTCAACGCCGACAATTTGGCCGCCGTTAGCAATTAAAGCGTCCCAAAACAGATTCATAAACGTCATACCGTAAGTTTCATCCGGATAAAGAATGGCAAACCGGGACAAACCTAAGTATGCGGTGACATAATTAACGAGGTTGCTGACCTGCATCCTGGGTGTGATAAAATTACGAAAGACATAATCGCCGATTGATGTGATATTATCCCTTTGGGTTAAGGTCACAATGGGGATTTTATTTGCCTGGGATTCAATAGCAGCAATCTCGGCGGTGATGATCGGACCGACAATTACCGCCACCTGTTCATCGATCAATTCTTGCATGGCCACCCGGGTCTGCTCCGGGTTTCCACCGGAATCTTTGACAATGATACTCATTTGAGATCCGCTGTTCTGGGCACTAAACTGGTCGAGCGCAAGCTCAATGCCCTTTAACGCCTGAAACCCGATTTTCTGATATGGACCGCTGAGCGGTAACAGACATCCGAGAGTGTACCGGTTAAATAGGGCACTTTGTTTGATCTGTTGTATCAAATCTTCGGCAACCGGTGCATTTTCGTGAGTTGGATATTCGCTTAAAAAATCTTCCAGCGCTTTAAGCGCATCATCATATTGATCCACCATGGCGTAGTTCAAGCCGAGCTGAAACATGAGATCTCCCCGGGGTATTGCGGGGTCACCGCTTTCCAGTAGTCGGGTGATTTGTTCTGAATCCAGCTGAGCAATTGCTTCTTTGATTTTACGGTTTAAGGCTTCCTGTTCGAGCTCCGTAGCCACCAAAGAGGCCTCGCCATAGTATTGGAAAGCCTCCATAGGCGAACCCAGCGCCATGTAAGCATCACCGACCAGGGCATAGGTGCGAAAAATGTGGGGGGTCGAATCGACGCTCCACAGAACCTCAGGGGCCTGCTCGATAACCGCTCTATAGTCTCCCTGCTCATAAAACGTTAACAAAATATCGACCTGGGCATCCTTATGAAAAGGGCTCTGGGGGTATCCTGAAATCAAACGTCGATAAGCTTGCCGCGCTTCAGCGTAATTGCCTAAGGTCAAATTGATATTACCAATTTTCATCCAGGCCGCCGGCGCCAATGGCCGATTTGGATACTGATTCACATAAGCTTGATAGGACGCCAGTGCCGCAGGATAATCTTGCGCCTCGAATTGGGCCTCACCCGTCACAAAAAGTTGATCTTCGACACCCTCTGGAACCGGGCCGGTGGAGACCGGTGGTTTTTGTGCACAGGCGCCGATAGCCAACAGCAACAATAACAAAAAAAGTCGGTAGGTCATCATATGATGTAAGGTCTTTCTCATAACAGCGAAGGGTAGCATTTTAATTTTAATCGCGATGATCAAATCAAGGGTTTATGGTTTTATTGATACAACAGTAAATGAACCATAAATCATGATTTTTTTATAGCATTAGCGCCAGGTTATGAGCTATCCCGGTACCGTCTCTGAATCCCCCGTAGAGATTCCAGACTGCTAAAGAAAATATCAACCAGTTCCGGATCAAAATGCCGGCCGGATTCACTTTTGATTGTATTCAGCACTTTGGATTCGTCCCAGGCATCTTTGTATACGCGCACAGATGAAAGCGCATCGTAGACATCCGCCAGGGCCACAATTCTGCCGTATAGCGGAATCTGTTCGCCTTTTTTTCCCATCCGTTGGCCGCTTGGCTGCGCGTCGTCTTTCCGGGCCTCGCCGCCTTGAACGACCACATGCCCGGGATATCCTTCTCCGTCCCAGCGTTCATGATGGTTCAGGGCCACCTCAGCCGCCGCTTCATCGAAATCCGACTGCCGGTTTGAGAACAACCGGGCGCCCAGAACCGTATGCTGTTTCATTGTTCCAAATTCCGATTCGTTCAGTCGCCCGGGCTTTTTGAGAATAAGGTCCGAAATGGCAATTTTGCCAACATCATGCAGCATGGCCGCCATTCTTAAAATATCCCGGCACCGATCGATTTCTTTTTGACTCAAATTCCGTCTTCTGGCCCAGCGTTCGTAAAGCTCCACTGCATAACCGCCGACGCGATTGACATGCGCACCGGTTTCTTTGGGGTCCCGCATCTCCGCCATTTGTATCATGCGCAGCAAAATAGCCCGCGTCATTTGCGCCCGTTCCAGCGCAACCGCTGCAATACTGGCAAAGTGAAGCATCATACGCTCGTCGTCCTGCGAGAAGGCAATCACATTGCGGGATGTATCTTCGGCGTTGATTATCTGCAGAACACCGATGACATCATCATGATGATTTTTTAAAGGAATCGTCAACACAGACTGGGTTTTATAGTTTGTTTTTTTGTCAAATACCTTGCTGAAGTGATATGGACAGCTTGGGTCTATTGAATAAACATCGGACAAATTTAACGGTTTGCCCGTAGTCGCCACATAGCCGGCAATGCTTTCCTTGTCGATCGGGATGTGAAAGGTTGAATAGATGAGTTTCTCTCCATCAGACAGACGCTGTTGCAGGGTGTTGTTCTGCGTATACGAGAAATGAAGTGAATCGTTTTCACAAATGTAGATCGAGCCGGCATCCGCGTTGACGAAACGCCGTGCCTCGGTAAGGAGGTGTTGCATGAGGATATCCAAATCCTGCAGCCGATTGAGCTCAATTCCCAGATTGGCCAGGGTTTCTAATTTTTCCTTTTCGTTGAGCATGGCGCGTCCTTTCTGGGGCAGGTTATGCCCTTAAAAGCGGAAAAAAGTAAACCGATTTTTTTAAAGTATACCTTTTTTTGGTCGAAAATTAAAATAGGGGCTCCGGCACCCGGCAGTTTTCCAGAATCCGCGCATGATTTAAAAGCAGCGGATCGCACGATGTGGACATCCGGCGATCGATTCCTGCATCTGGAAATTTGCATTCAACGACCGTGTATGATAAATTTTAAATAGACATCATTGTTTTACCGTCGCTTTTAAGCCAGGGAGAATATAGCCATGAAAGCCATCAACTGTTTGATATTAATTATTTTTTTACTGTTCTCAGTTAATGCCTCCGCTGAATTTTACAAATACCTCGATGAAAATGGTAACGTCAAGTATACCGACGACATTAACGAAGTACCCGAAGCACAGCGCCGCGATATTCGCAGTTACGTTGAATCGCAGAGTCAAGAAGTTCCTGAACAACAGGAGGCGGTAGAGCTTGAGGCTGAACCGGAAGAAGCGAGCCCGGTTGAGCAGCAGGAAAATGTATCGAATTTATTAGAGAATGAAGCGGAGAGCCTTGAAGATCACAGAGCGCGCCTGGAGCAGATGAAAATGGAAATCGACCAGGAATACAAAGCATTAAAGGAAGAGCAGGCGCAGCTGGCAGAAGAAGCTGAAGCGGTTGAAACCCGCGAGCAAAATGTCGAATATAATCGCAAAATTAACGATTTCAACAAGCGCATCAGTATGTTTGATGAAAAACAGAAGGCCTATGAAGCCGGCATAGATGCATACAATCAGCGAATCATGAAAAAAAATAAGGAAAACGCCGCAAAAGCGCAATAATTCAGCCAAAAACCTATCGTCACGATGACTGCGCAAGGCCCCTTTTCGATTTCCGACCGCCGGCTTTTGATCGGTCAATAATCCAGATCATGAACCGCGCAGCTCTGGGAAAAGGATCTTTCGTTTTCTTCACCCACCATTCTACAGAAGCGAACCCCTGACGCTTCAAAACGTGAAGAACTCCAGGTAGTGATCAAGTGATCATTGCCGCCCTCCGAGGTAGATCAGAATAAAAATATTATTGGGTATTTAAGCAAAATTTTCTTGACAGCAGCACCCATTTTTCCTTATTCTTTGCTACCCGTCCTTCAATAGACATTAGGGAACATTCAATGGCCGTTAAAATATTTATCAGGCGCAGAATTCCTGAAGACCGGACCACTGACTTGTTACCGCTTTTCAGGCGTTTGCGAATTCTGGCGACCAGCCAATCCGGGTATATATCCGGTGAAACGCTTAAGAACCTGGACGATCCCAGTGATTACCTGGTCATCAGCACGTGGCAATCTATTGACAACTGGCGGGAATGGGTGGTTTCCCGTGACCGAACGGAAATTCAAAATGAGATTGATGCCAGGCTGGCTGAAGCATCCGTTTATGAGATTTATCAATATGGATAAATGAGACAGTGATTTTAAGTTTTTAGAGTGGACAACTGATGGTAAGTTCAACCCGAGCCAATTTGATACCGTATGACCGGGGTCAGTATCCGATGCTGCCTCTGAGGCCTGAAGATTCCCTGGTGCTATCAGACGACCCGGATGAGCGCCATTTCCGCTTTCGGCGGCCACCGACGGTTAGAATTACGACTGCCGACCCTTTGGGTATTTACTGCAATCGATACGATAGCAACCAATGCCGGCAATACGCCGATGATTATCAAGTTGGTGGACGCATCGATATATATGCATAGCGCGGCTGGACGGCGTTAATCTCCCCTTAGGATGATTCCTCATAAATTTGCCTGTCATTTAAATTATTTACTATATTTTTTGTAACTGCAAACACCGCTTTTATTTTAATTGAACCACCAGCGGCAGGAGAATACAAATATGTCAAATCAAACTTTTAATGAAGCGCTCAAGGTGGGTCGTCCACCGAATGTTGTTCAGCTTTTTCCAAATTCAAAAGCCCTGATCATCAGCGGCAAATTCATCGATCGGGCGATGCTGGCCAAGGGCAAAGCGATCGCCATGGCAGCCAATGGCAGAAACAGTTTTGTGATCCGCGGTGCCCTGCGCGCTGCTCAAAAAGCCAATGCGGCACTGATCATTGAAATTGCTAAATCCGAGGGCGGCGCCAATGCCTATTGTGCTGTTAATTACTGGAATATCGCGCGTATTGTCGACGCCGCTTGCAACGAGCTGGGCATCACCATACCGGTGGCGATTCATGCCGATCATTACGGCATTAAAAACGAAGACGATATTGACGCTGCTAAAATAGAGATCCCCACCCTTTTTGAAGCCGGTATCACTTCGATTGCCATTGATGCATCTCACATGGCGGATGATCAAAATTTACTGGCCAGCATTGCGCTCAATAATTACGTGCCAAAATGGGCCGGCCTTGAAACCGAAGTTGGCGAAATCAAGGGAAAAGAAGGGCTTTCCACGGTAGAAGAAGCGCTGTTTTTAATTCAGGGCCTCAATGCCCATGATATTTTTCCGGATTGGATCGCGTTAAACAATGGCACAACCCATGGCATCGAAGCCAGCGGACAGGGCATACAGGTCGACCTGACCGCTCGTATTCATGAAGCCTTAACCGATTATCGGGTTTCCGGGGCGCAACACGGCACTTCGGGCAATAGTTCCGATCGATTGCGTGAAATTGCCGCCCGCACACGTACCACCAAGGCAAACGTGGCCACGGCCTTGCAAATGATATCTTGGGGCCTGGAGGTCAATGATTACGGCAATGCCATCCTGGATGCCGAGGGTAACTTTATAAAAGTGAAAGACGCCGGTGCAACCGAGTCAATGTGGTCTGAGATGCTGACCTACGCCGAGGCACAGGGATACAAAGGTGGCAATTTTAAAAAACTCAATTTGCCTTTTGAAAACAAACTGCTCGGTCAGCCAAAAGAGACGCGAGAACGCATGATTCAGCGCGTCGAGGATTTTGCCTACCAGATGATCATCAATGTCTTCAATGCAGAAAATACGGCACCCCTGGCCATCGAAGCCATTCTGGACACCGGATCCTACGACTGCGGTCCGAAAGCAAAGCGCCTAGAAGACCCCCAGAGCTGGACGCCCGATCGTATCAAAGAGCGCGCTGCTCAAATTGACAGCGACAAGGGATCCACCGGCGATTTTGACGATTAGAACAGGGGGTTGCCGGCGTCATCGAGTTCTTCTTGATTGCATTCGTCCGATCGCCGGCAGCCACTTTCTAATACTGTAACCTCCCATATGTAGTGCAATCAAATCCGTGTGTTTTTCAGCGGATTATCACCTGCAAGACGCAAACCTCATTTCTAATATTTCACATAATTACAGATTGTTATGATATTTTTTGCCCGTCTTTGATCATTTTTCCCTAAAGTTAACAGACAGGACGCCGATAAAGAAGATTGGGGGAAAGCATTTATGCTGGTATCCAGTTATCAGATTCATAATGTGTTAAATGCTTACAGCAAGCAGCTCAGTCAGGACCGATCCACGCCGAAGCGAGCAGCGAAATCGAAGAAGCAGCTGACCGATGAAATTCAGCTGTCGACCGAGGGCAAACGGCGTGCTACGATCGAAAAAGTCGCCAAGGACATCCTGAGTAAAATTTCCGATTACGGCGCCAGCGGTCACCAAGACAATGGGCAATTTATCACTGGGGGCCATCAGCAAAAATCGATGGAATCCGATAACAAAAAGGAAACAGCGTTTGTGTTTAACGTCATCGACGATCTTAACCAAAAAACAACGACCGCGCTATCTGTCAAAGATACGAATTTTCTGATCAGCAGAGTCGAGGAGCTTGTAAAAGACGCGGTCGAAAACGATGCTGCCACTTAGCCCATACGCAGCAAATATGTATGAGTCAGAAGGGCTCATTAATACAAAAGGAGGACACCATGCTGGATGCAATTGGAGACGCCGCCATGCAGCAGACGGTGCGCGCAAACTATGACAGCGAGATACATGACCAGGAGCTCGCTGTTAAAAAGAGTGATGAAATCAGAAAGAAAAGGCCCGTTGAAAAAACGGAAAACAGTACTAAAACCGAACAGAAGCTAAAAAAGGAAGAAGAGACTCGAAGAAAAAACGCCGTCGAAGACGGCCAGATTATCGTTGAGGAATATAACGAAAACGGGGAAATCGTCCGCAAAACGCCCCCCGGTTACGTGCTGTCAAATGAAATGGCATAATGCAGCATTTGGGGTCATTTCTTTGCGTAAATGTGCATTTCCCGCAGTCGCCTGACGGTATCTGATACCCGCCCACCACAGAGATGCAGCCTATTTTTGCTATAGCACCGACTGTCTATATTTTTGTGCCCTGCCGTTGCGATCAATATTTTACCAGGTCTTGCGAATTTTTACGCCGCTTTTTGCCAGGTAAGACTTAATCTCATTTATCGTATAGGTTCCATAGTGAACCATGGAAGCAATCAAGGCAGCATCGGCCCTGCCTAGCGTCAGGACATCCCGCAAATGCTCGGGAGTGCCAGCCCCCCCCGATGCAATAACCGGAATATCGACATTATCAGAAATCAACGTCGTCAAATTTAATTCATAGCCTGCTTTGGTGCCATCGGCATCAATGGAATTCAGGCAAATCTCCCCTGCCCCAAGTTTTTGGGCTTCAATGGCCCAGTCTAAGGCATCCATTTTCATGGGCGTGCGGCCACCGTTGATAACAATTTCATAGCCCGAGGGGATGCGTTTGCTTTTTCCGACAAATTTTGCATCCATACCCAGAACGATGCATTGATTGCCGAATGCTTTAGCCCCCTGTTCAATGATGGACGGATTTTGAACCGCCGCGCTGTTGACGCTGACCTTTTCGGCTCCGGCCAAAAGCACATTTCGCATATCGGTCGCAGTTCGAATGCCGCCTCCCACAGAAAAGGGAATAAATATCGTTTCTGCCACCTGCCGCACAACGTCAAGCATAATATCGCGTTTCTCATATGAAGCCGTGATGTCATAAAATACGATCTCATCGGCTCCGGCTTCGTAATAGAGACGGGCCATATCGACCGGATCGCCAATATCGACATTATCTTTGAACTTGATGCCCTTGGTGGTCTTACCCTCACGCACATCCAAACAGGGTATGATTCGCTTGCTCAACATTATGGCGTCCTTATGTTCACTCAGATTTGTGGGTACCTAAAACTGTCTTTAAAATAGTAGATCGCGCCCAAGGGCAAGGCGAAAACCAATTCGAAAGCGGAGCATACACGTTAGTATTCGAGCATTTTGAATCGGTTCTCAAAGCAGCCATTGGGCGTTAGCTGCATTTTAAAGACAGTTTTTAAGGGTTCCATTTGCAAAAATTATCCAATATCTTCAACCCCGGCGGACCGCTCTTCTCGAGGTGAAACTGCGTCGCGAATAAATTGTTAAAGCCGATAATGGATGCAAATGAAATTCCGTAATTCGTAACGGCAATCACACAATCCGGATTATTGGGTTCCGGGTAATAGCTGTGTACAAAATAGAATTCATCCGATGCACTCACACCGGATAACAGCGGGTGGGGCTGCTTTATATCCAACCCGTTCCAACCCATGTGAGGGATCTTCAGCTTTTGACCATCTTCGGATCGGTTAGCCGGCGAAAAACTGCGCACGGTTCCTTCTAACATTCCCAGACACGGGGTGTCATTCTCTTCGCTGTGAGTTAGGATAATTTGCGAGCCGATGCAAATACCCAGGACTGGCTTTCCAACGGCCAGCGCCTCTTTTATTGTCCCGTCCAAACCATAGTGCCGCAGGCTTTCCATCGCTGTTCCGGCAGCACCAACCCCCGGAAAAATAATGCGTTCCGCAGCTTCAATCTCGGCCTTTTCTTTGGTGATCATACATTCAATGCCCAGGTGCGAAACGGCACGCTGCACACTGGTCAAATTACCGGCATCATAATCAATAATCGCAATCATATTATTTCTTGCAATCCTCTACTGTTATTTTCCTGAAACGCTTTTCAAAGGTTTTGACGGCCCCAGAAAGGGCGGTTTCGGGATGAATTTTTAGCCATTGCGCCAGATTTACCAGCGCAAACATGAAGTTTCCGAAATCATCACTTAGCCGTCCCGTGTCATTGTTTTTAGTGTCGCGCTTTAACCGATTGAATCCAGCTTCCAACTCAGTCAACAGACTTTCATGATCCCTGTGGTCAACACCGTCTTGCGCCGTTCGTTCGACCAACTGGTAAGCACGCATCAGGGCGGGCATGTTTCTGGGTACGGAATCGATTATGGATTTATGTACGACCTGTTTTTTTTCGGTCTGCTTTATCTTCTGCCAATTTTGTCGGATCTCTTCGATGTTCTCAGCGTTATCTGCACCAAAAACATGGGGATGGCGTCTGGTCATTTTTGCGGTGATATCGCGGGCAACATCATCGATCGAAAAGTCGCCCTTTTCCTGAAACCAATGCGCTATGAAAACAATATGAAATAACACATCGCCCAGTTCCTCTTTGACAGCTCCAGCATGCTCAGATTCGATAGCGTCGGCAAGCTCGTAGACCTCCTCCAACAAATAGACCAACATCGTTATGGGAGTTTGTCTTCGGTCCCAGGGGCATCCGTCTTCACCCCTCAGGGCCTCAACCAAGGCAACCAACTGTTCGAGTGAATTGCTGGCCGATTTTATTTTTGGATTTTCCACGCTTTTTTGAATTCGTCGAGTTTCTCAAAAAATTCATTTTTCATGTCATCGGATACAAGACCGACCATTTTTTCTGAAATCCAGATGACATGCGGGGCGAGAATAGATTTTTTGATTAGCGGCGTGCCCTTGGAAAGAAACGTGGTGAGAATGATAAATATGACCGTCACTATGAGAACACCTTTGATAAGTCCAAACCCGACACCACAGATGCGATCGATCCATCCTAAGAAGGCAACATTCAGTAAATATTTGATGACAACTCCCAAAATACTGATGACAATGAGAATTCCACAAAAAATAATCAAAAAACTCAATATGTTAAGATATGATTGGTCCTTTACTATGCCGGCAAACAATTTGGCGACCAGCGGATAATATGAATAGGCGGCATAAAACCCGCCCAAGACGCCGATAATGGAAGATACCTCTTTGACCAGGCCTCGAAAAAGGCCTCGGATAATACTGTAACTAAGCACAATTATAATAAATATATCAAAAGGATTCATTTAATCACATGCAAGGCAAGGCAATCGAATCGCATTCAAAATGCACGATTTTTCATCGTCTGTTCCGATGGTATGCGGCACTTTGCGACGAAGTGCGCATCCGCCGGTTGAACTAACAGAGCCGATATGGGGAGTCAAGGTATTTTTATCACTCCAAAAGCAAGCTCTGATTTGTAATTTGCGCCGGTTCGGTCTACAATTAGAACTTGAAACTAGCTTGCAATCATTTTAGGTTGTGATAGGAAATAGTGCCTGCCATTTAATTGGCGAATCTGTGTTCCGGCTGGTCGCAGGATCTTTGATTCTGCTAGCAAATATTTTAAATGAAGACACTGTCAGAAAACAAACAAACCACGATCGATTTTTCCGATATTGAACTGGCCCGGCTGTTGTTCGGCGAACACAATCGCCATTTGCAGCGGGTTGCCTCTGCAACAGACACCACTGTCAACGCCAGGGGCAGTACGGTATTTATTGAAGGTGAGTCCATCGCCACCCGCCTGGCCCAAAATGTTCTTGAGCAGCTTTACGGCTTGCTAAAAGAAGGATATCCTGTTCACGCCAATGATATTGATTACGCCATACGGGTGCTCAGCGGAAATGACCGCGCCGATCTAAAAAAAATTTTTCTGGATACGGTTTTTATCACCTCAAAAAAAACGACGATAAGCCCCAAAAGTCCGGCTCAGAAGGAATACATTGATGCCATGCGCAACTATGATATTGTTTTCGGAATCGGACCCGCCGGCACGGGAAAAACGTATCTGGCAATGGCAATGGCGGTTTCAGCCCTCACGAAGGGCATTGTCGACCGCATTATATTGACCCGTCCGGCAGTAGAAGCAGGAGAGGAATTGGGTTTTTTACCCGGTGATCTGGCCGAGAAGGTCGATCCCTATTTGAGACCCCTGTATGATGCCCTGCACGACATGATCCGTTTTGAGAAAGTCGCAAATTTGATGCAAAAAGGGGCCATTGAGGTTGCACCGATTGCCTTTATGCGCGGGCGAACGTTAAATGATTCCTTTATTATTTTAGATGAGGCGCAAAACACAACCCCTGAACAAATGAAAATGTTTCTGACCCGCATCGGTTTTAATTCAAAAGCGGTCATCACCGGAGACATCACCCAGATCGATCTGCCGGCGGAAAGAACATCGGGTTTGATTCAGGCTAAAAATATTTTACAAGGAATCGAAGCTCTTAAGTTTGTCTTTTTCTCTAAATTGGACGTTGTTCGACACCGCCTTGTCCAGGACATTATCAATGCGTACGAGCAATTTGAAGCCGAAAAGGAAAACGATAGGATCCGTAATGAAAGAACCTCATCGGAAAGTTCGCGCTCCGGAAATGGCTGAGCTAACACTCACCCACACAAAAAGTGATGTGGATTTGATAATCAAAGACAGGGAGAGGAGCTGCTCTAGTCGTTGCAGCGCGAACTAACCGATTGCCCCGGCGGACTAGATTTGGCGTTTGCTTGTCTTTTTGCGTTGCATGCCGCACATTAACATCGCGCTAAAGCTTGCCGGCAGCGCCGACGGAATGTCTATGAATTTTTTTAAAAGCAAAGATTCGATCAACAAACTTCTGGAAAACAACACCCGCGTCCGTTGGGGAATCCTTGTGTTGTTTGTGATCCTATTCATCATCATTTTATACCCGAGTCTGGTCATCACCCAGCACCAGTATAGTTTGGGAGATGTGGTCGAACGGGATATTAAGGCTTCCCGCGATTTTTTTATTGAAGATCAAACCGTCACCGAAAAAAACCGCCAGCAGGCAATGGCAGAGGTGCTCACGGTTTACGATTTCGACGGCAATCTGGCGAAAACGCTGATGCGTAATGTGACGCAGGCATTTGACGCTATGAGAGCCGAAATCGAGTCGACCCAAGACAGTCCGCCTCACGAGGCAGGAAACGCGTCTGATCCAGACCAGATCCTGCCCGACGATGCCAAGCCCTCGCGGCAGGTGTTAATCTGGGAAAAACAGGCGCAATTTGAGGAAACCATCGGCATCCGGGTCAGCAAAGGTGCTTTCCAGGCTCTTGCCAAAGAAGAGTTTTCCAGTGACATTGCTGATCTTATTCTTAAAATCCTCAATGCTATTTTATCGACGGGTGTCGTCACCAACAAAGACATCCTGTTAAAGGAGCTGGATAAGGGTATCATTCTGAGGGATGTTGACACAAAGAATGAAAAATTTGTCGCTAATTTGAACCAATTTTATGGCCTCAACCAGGCCAAGGCCATGGTTCGCAGCATCAGCCAACCCTACCTTCAGGGTATTGACTATACGCTGAAAAATCTGGTTGTTGATTTTGTTCAGGAGCTCATTCAGCCCAATATCACCCTTAACCGCAGTGAAACCCAGGAAAGGCAAAACAAAGTTGCCGCTGAGGTCAAACCGGTACTGTATAAAATCAAAGCGGGTGAAATGGTGCTCAGAGAAGGCTCGCTGGTGACTGAATTTGATTTGCTCAAACTCCAGGCTCTGCACGCCCAGACCCAGCGGGAACAAATTTTACTTAGCAGCTTCGGGGCTGCCTTGTTGCTGATGTGCCTTCTGGTCACCACCTACATTTTGCATTTAAATCAGCAGGGTTTGATGGCCAATTATCACAATAAGAGCTTGCTGTTGCTTGCCAGTCTGGCCCTGTTGTTTTTCTTTCTCGCAGAGGTCTCCGTCTCTTTATCGGAATTGCTTACCCAGAATTCAACAGTCTCCATCCCGCGATCTTCGATGTATTTTGGCATCCCGTTAACTTCGGCGGCCATGATTATCTGCTTGTTTCTGGGCATGCGCGCGGCCGTACCCATGGCCCTGGTAATGGCTGTCGGTTTTGGCATTATTTTTCAAAACAGTTTTGAGATGTTTATGTATTTTTTGATAAGCGGCACAATGGCAGCCTACTGGCTGCGCAGCTGTCGTGAAAGGAAAACCTTTATCATCGCCGGCACCAAGCTGGGCCTGTTAAATATTGTGCTGGCCACCGCCACACACTTCTATACCGGTGAGCTGTCGACTGCCAAACTGATATGGGATTGGGCTTTTGCCTTTTTGGGGGGCATCAGCGCCGGTATTGTAACGGCCGGCATCGTGCCGTTAGTTGAAATCGCCTTTGGTTTTACCACTGATATTACATTGCTGGAACTCGCGCATCTGGATCGGCCGATCATGCGCCGTCTGATGATTGAAGCACCCGGCACTTATCATCACTCGGTCATTGTCGGTTCTCTGGTGGAAGCCGCCGCAACAGAAATCGGTGCCAACCCGATGCTTGCGAAAGTCTGCGGATATTATCATGACATCGGCAAAATCAGGAAACCGTTATATTTTATTGAAAACCAGACCGAAGGCAAAAATCGACACGATAAATTGGCACCTTCCATGTCAGGTTTGATCCTGATTGCTCACATCAAAGATGGCGTCGAAATTGCCAGAGAAAATAAGCTGGGGCAATTGATCCGCGATACGATCCGACAGCATCATGGCACCAGCATCATTAAATTCTTTTATGAAAAGGCGAAACAGAAAAGAGGAGCGTCCGCGGTCAATATTGATGACTTCCGATACCCTGGCCCCAAACCGCAAACCAAGGAGGCCGGCCTCGTCATGCTGGCGGATGTGGTAGAAGCGGCCACACGCGTGCTGGACAACCCCACCCCATCAAGAATTCAGGGTCTGGTCCAAAAATTAATCAACCAAATTTTTTCAGACGGACAGCTGGACGACTGTGAATTAACCCTCAAAGACCTGCATAATATTGCAAAAAGCTTCAACAAGATATTATACGGCATCCATCATCACCGCATCGAATATAGTGAAGGCCGCACAGCCGGAAACGGTAATGACAAAGGGAAATCGAAGAATGGAAGTTCAGATCGAAAACCGGCAAGGCAAACACAGGATTTCAAAGAAGAAGATTCAGCAAAAAGCGAGGGCCATCTTAAACGCCTTGGAATATCCTGACGCAGAGCTTTCTATTCTCATCGTTGACGATCAACAGATTGCACGCCTCAATCAACAATACCTAAACCGAGAAGGTCCCACAAACGTTATTGCATTTGCCATGCGGGAAGGCCCGTTCACCGAAATTGCTCCCGACCTTTTAGGCGATGTTGTCATTTCAGTGGAAACCGCTCACCGAGAGGCGCAAGACGCCGGCCTCGGGATGGCGGCGTATTTTGATCAACTTCTCATCCATGGTATTCTACACCTGCTGGGATATGACCACGAAAACGACAAATCCGAGGCTCGCCAAATGGAACAAAAAGCCAATGAGATATTGGCATTTATCAATTCGCAACCAGCAACTTAATAGCTGCAGTTTGATTTACAGGCTATCAAATGTGAGGTTAACTCCAGGACAAAGGGAGGTTCAGCTATGGCCGGTTTAGCCGTTCAATTAAATAGGGTTGCCGCCTTACGGGAATCCAGAAAAAGCGCATTTCCCGATCCGGTTGCTGCTGCAGTTATGGCCGAATTGGCCGGAGTCGACGGTATCGCCGTGCACCTGCGGGAAGACCGTCAGGACGTACAGGATAGAGATGTTCGCATCCTGCGCCAGACAATTCAAAGTAAACTGATCCTGGAAATGGCATCAACCACTGAAATGGTCGGCATGGCTCTGGACATCAAACCGGATCACGTTACCCTGGTACCCGAAAAACGGGTGGAATTCAGTGCCGGCGGTGGTCTGGACCTCGTTGTCTACAAAGAAGAAATTAGAGAAATCGTTGACACCTTACAAAACAGCGGTATTCCCGTAGGTATTCTTATCGACCCGGATCCCGAACAGCTCAAACAGGCCCATCGCACCAATGCCAAAATTGTTGAGCTCCATACGGGTGCTTATTGTGACGCCAAGACAACCAAAACTCGGCATCAGGAATTTTTGAAAATAATGGACGCCGTCAAACTGGCGCAAAAACTCAATCTTAACATTAAAGCCGGCCATGGGCTAGGTTACAAAACCATTAAGGCATTCAAGGGCCTGAGTGAAATCGACGAATTTAGCATTGGGCACAGTCTTATTTCGCGTGCCGTGTTGACAGGCATGGAAAGGGCCGTCAAAGAGATGGTGGATCTGATAAGGGCCCTTTAAATCTTTTGGAGCCAGGTTCAAAAATATTAATCTCACCACGAAAGCACGAAATCATAAGAACACGGGGTTGCAAATGATTCTGGTAACTGCTGCTGAAATGCAGGAAATGGATCGTCAGGCAATTGAAAAACATTCAATTCCCGGTCTGGAGCTCATGGAAACTGCCGGACAAGGCGCGACTATAGCGCTGCTTTCCCTATTTGCCGATCAGGCCGACGATGGCGTTAACATCATATGCGGCAAGGGTAACAACGGTGGTGACGGGTTTGTTATTGCCAGGGAGCTTGCCGCCAAAGACTTCAATGTAGCGGTTTATTTGCTTGCCGAAAGCGAAGCGGTCAGAGGGGATGCAGCAGTCAACCTTAAACGCCTCGCTGCGCTCAAGGTCCCGGTCATTGAAGTGCCGGATGAAGATTCCTTCTCAGAAGTTAAAGCCGACATCGTCCGTGCGGGCCTGCTGGTGGATGCAATCCTGGGTACGGGTTTAACATCCGATGTTAGAGGTTTTTTTAAAGTTGTCATTGATTTTATAAACGGTACCGGTATTCCAGTTTTTGCGGTCGACATTCCATCGGGCCTGAATTCAGATAGCGGTCAACCATGCGGGACAGCCATCCAGGCGCAAGGCACGGCCACTTTCGCCCTGGCGAAAATCGGTCATTACAATTATCCGGGCGCTGCGTACACCGGAAAGCTTGAAATTATTGATATTGGCATTCCGGAGGCTGTCGTCGAAGCCGTCGGCCCGAAGCAATTCCTGCTCACTGCTGATCGCATTGGCAGCTACTTTCAACCCCGGCCTGCCGATATGCACAAGGGTAAAAGCGGCCATCTCATGGTAGTTGCCGGCGCAACCGGAAAAACGGGTGCAGCCGCCATGACGGCTGTCTCGGCTATGCGCGCCGGTGCCGGTCTGGTGACGCTGGGCGTTGCTGAGGGGCTCAATCCAATTGTCGAAACGCAGCTATTGGAGGTGATGACGGCACCTTTGTCGCAAAGTCAGCACGGTATCCTCACAGACACCGCCTTGGAGGAGATCCTTGTGTTGGCAGACGGAAAATCGTGCTTGGCCATCGGACCGGGAATCGGCCAAGCTGCTGAAACCCGAAGCCTTGTCGAAAAAATTATAGGCCGAATTGAGATACCGATGGTCATCGATGCCGATGGTCTCAATAATATTGCCGGGCAAACCGATCTTTTGAAAAAGCTTAAAGCCCCGGCTGTGCTAACTCCCCATCCCGGCGAAATGGCCCGGCTGATCAAAACCACGCCGGCAGCTATCCAACAGAATCGCCTCGCTTGTGCCCGGGATTTTGCCACCCGTTTCGGTGTGCATCTTGTCCTAAAGGGCGCCGCGACCGTTGTCGCTCACCCTGATGGATCGGTCTATATCAATTCTACCGGCAATCCCGGGATGGCCTCCGGGGGTATGGGCGATGTGCTGACCGGCGTGCTGGCCGGATTTATCACCCAGGGTTTTTCTGCCAAAGAAGCTGCCCATGCCGCCGTATATCTTCATGGAGCCGCCGCCGATAGCCTGGCAACATCAATAGGTCCGATCGGCTACCTGGCCGGCGAAGTGATGAATGCGATTCCGGGGGAAATCAAAAAAATAATGGCGTAATAGATTCTAAAATCATTGATCATCCGTTATCCGGTATTCGTTTTTAATTGCGAACCGCATTGCATTCAAAACCGCGGCAACGAACAATCGCAAACGCGTACGATGGCTAAAAAAGACATCCAGATAACAACTCAATCTGCAACGGAAACCCATCGCTTGGGGCAAATTTTAGGTGCCGCCATCGAACAGCCGATCATCATGGCCTTAATCGGTGACCTCGGAAGCGGTAAAACAGCATTTGTACAAGGGCTGGCTATAGGGCTTGATGTTCCTGAAAAGTATTATGTTACCAGCCCGACCTTCACCCTTATCAATGAATACCCCGGACGCCACCCGCTTTACCATGTGGATCTTTACCGGATCGAACATCTCATTGAACTGGATGATATCGGGCTGGATGAAGTGCTGCTGGAAAATGCAGTCATCGCCATCGAATGGGCCGAAAAGCTGTCCCCGGATACACTATCAAACCACCTGCAGGTGCAGATCGACATTACGGGCGAAACCGCCCGACACATCGGTCTCTTTGCATATGGACATCCGGTCGCTAATTTGCTAAAAGCTCTGGAATCTCAGCTTCAGGATATGATAAAGCAATAGGCGGCACACGAGCACCGAATGAACGTGGATATTAACTTTTAGCCACAAAGACACAATGGCTGGAAATAAATTTATTAATATTTTGTCATCTTCCTGTTGCGTATGCCCGCCATCGCGACCCGCCCGCCTCGCCTTGCAGTCTCGCATGGCGGGCGTGGGCCGCTCAGGCGAGACGGGCGGCTGGGTGCGCGTTGTGGTGAGGGGAGAAATCAAGATAAAATGGCTTTAGTTGTTCAAAAATACGGTGGCACCTCCGTTGCCGACCTGGAACGAATTCAAAAAGTGGCCAACCGGGTTGCCAAGACCTATGACCAAGGGAATGCGGTGGTTGTCATTCTTTCGGCCATGGCCGGGATTACCGACAACCTGATAAATCTGGCCCACAATATTTCCCGGGCACCGGACAAACGTGAGTTAGATGTTTTACTGGCCACCGGCGAACAGACCACCTCCGCTTTGCTGGCCATGACACTTAAATCTATGAATTACCCGGCACAGTCGCTATTAGGACATCAGGCCGAGGTTCTGACCGACCAATGTCATGGCAATGCTCGCATTCTTGACATACGGGCAGCACGTATTCAGGAGTTATTGGATGGCCGGCACATCGTTGTGGTAGCCGGATTCCAGGGCTGTGATCCCAATGGCAACATTACGACCCTGGGTCGCGGGGGATCGGACACATCGGCAGTGGCCATCGCCGCGGCGCTTAAAGCCGATGTATGTGAAATTTATACCGACGTAAAGGGCGTTTATACGGCCGATCCCAACATTTGCCCGCAAGCCCGCAAGCTGGCTGCCATCTCCTATGACGAAATGTTAAATATGGCCAGTCTGGGCGCCAAGGTCTTACAAATTCGATCGGTGGGATTTGCTAAAAAATACAACATACCGGTACACGTCAGATCATCGTTCAGCGAGGAGGAGGGAACCATGGTAGTCGATGAAAATTCCGGCATGGAGCGCCTGGTGGTATCCGGCGTCACCCATGATAAAAATCAAGCCCGCATCACCTTAAAAAAAGTTCCGGACATCCCCGGGATTGCTGCCAAAATTTTTACGCCCGTGGCCGATGCCGGAATCGTGGTGGATATGATTATTCAAAATACCCGCGCTGAAGGACAGACCGATTTAACATTCACTGTCCCGAGGTCCGATTTTAAGCAAGCGCTCGAGATGCAAACAGCGATTGCCAGGGAAATCAACGCCGAGGACGTGTTCGGTGACGTAAAAATTTCCAAGGTATCTGTTATTGGGGTAGGCATGAAAGATCATTCCGGGGTCGCATCCAAAATGTTCAATGCTCTTTCCGAAGAAAATATCAACATCATGATGATCAGTACTTCTGAGATCAGAATTTCCTGTATCATCGAAGAAAAATACACCGAACTGGCCGTGCGCGTGCTGCACTCGGCTTTTGAATTGGATAAAATCGCTTAGCAACTTCCGGGATCTTGCATGAAGAAATTTAGCAAAGAACAGATGTTTTTTGCGCTGCTGGTCGGTGCCCTGATTCTGGGCATTTTTATATATCGATATTATTATAGGTTCTAAGATAGAGCATTTAGGGGCGAGTCCATTGAGCCCGGAGTCAATGTTGACTTGTTCATGTGAATGCCGCTAATGTCGGCTTAAACGCAGGGCTCCGTCCAACCGCAAGGCGTCGCTAGGCATGACACCGCTCAATGTCTTGTTATAGAATAAATAACATTTTACTGGAGACTGAATTCCTGTCGAATACATTTCAAACATCAAACTGATTTGGCAAATCACAACAATACATGCAAAAAAGGAGGTTAGCCATGTCTAAAAAATTGATGCTTACGGTATGGGGTCTGAGCCTATTATTGATTTTCTCCTGTGTTTCCAAAAGCAAGTATGTGGAACTCGAAAACCAGGCGAATGCAACTCGAGAACAATTGGAACAAGAAAACGAACGCCTGTCAAATCAGATCGCGCAGTTGGAAAGTGAGCTGGATAAGGAAAGAACAGTTGTTGAAGTTCAAAAAAAGGAAATTTCAGAATTAGACCAACAGCGCCAGGAAATTGAACGCAATCTGAAAGCACAAATTGCAAACAAGGACGTACGCATCCAGGAAATCGAGGGCAAATTAATGGTGACATTTGTCGATAAGATTCTGTTTGATTCCGGCAGCGTGAGCATAAAACCTGAGGGCCAGGAAGTCATATTGAGATTGGCCGAATCTTTTAAAGATAAGCAAGATCAGATGATCGTCGTGCAGGGCCACACAGATGATGTCAAAATCGGTGGCGCATTGATCGACCGTTTTCCAACCAACTGGGAGCTGTCGGCCGCAAGAGCTACAGCTGTCGTGCGACTTTTGCAGGATGAAGGTGAAATTGACCCCGCCAGGTTAACGGCCAGCGGTTTTAGTTATTACAAACCGGTCGCAAGCAACGAAACCGAAGAGGGCCGTAAACAGAATCGCCGAATTGAAATTATGCTGGTTCCCGCTCGGTAAAACATAAACATCATCATTTCTGTAAGAAAAAGCGGGGCTGTTTCCGGCCCTGCTTTTTTTCAGGTTTAGCCTGTTGACCGTCGACCACTGGGTCCATTGAAAAAACAGCACCGTTTGCCCTTTAGCATGTCGATACCCGGTTCGGTCAAAGGGTCAGGTTCTTTTCTGAACGGCGCTATCGATCTCGGCGGCAATGCGCTCAGCCGCCTTTACGGGATCTTTTGCATCCCGGATCGGACGGCCAATAACCAGGTAATCCGCGCCGGCACGGACGGCCTCGGCCGGAGTGGTTATTCGGCGTTGATCCTCTTCGGCTGCCACCGTCCAGGCCGGACGAATTCCCGGTGTCACTGTTAGAAAATTCTGGCCGATGGTTTCCTTGATCCGACCCGCCTCAAGCCCCGAACAGACAACTCCGGCGCAACCGGCTGCATGGGCAACACCCGCCTTGCGCGTGACGGTCAACAGCAGGTCATCATATAATTCCTGGCGATAGCCGGCTGATTTCAAATCTTCCGCCGCAACACTGGTTAAGACCGTGACACCCAGAATCCCCACCCGGCTGCCACCTCCTTCGACCGCCGCAGCCAGCATTCTGGATGTCTCGCCGATATGAACCGTGGCAAAAGCAACGCCCAAATCGGCAATCCGTGCCACAGCCCGCTTGACCGTCACCGGTATGTCATGCAGCTTTAAATCCAGAAAAACCCGGGTCTGCGTTTGTGAGTGGATAAAGCCAATAATTTCAGGGCCGGTTTGAATAAACAGTTCCAGCCCGACCTTGAACAGCCCCACACTATCGGCCAACAGTTCAATATATCTTTTGGCATCATCGACGGTTGTGACATCCAGGGGAAAAATGATTCGGTCTTTTGCGTCTTTCATAATAAATGCCATTAGTGGCGAATTGGATCGGTTAACGGGGATGGCAATGAATATCAGTTGCGAAAGGTCAGATAGGCTTACACACCATCATACTGCTGCTTCATCCAGCGTTGATAATGCGCGCCGTTTCTAATCTGATCCACCCAGGCCTGATGATCCAGATACCATTGAATGGTTTTTCGAATTCCGGTTTCAAATGTCTCCTGCGGCAACCAGCCCAGTTCATTTGTTAATTTATTGAAGTCGATGGCATATCGCAGGTCATGGCCGGGTCTGTCTTTTACAAACGTCATCAGGTCGCGTCGCGGAGGTGCATCAGCGCGCGGAACCATATCATCAAGCAGATCGCAAATGCACCCGACCAGATCAATGTTGGCCATTTCACACTGGCCGCCGATGTTGTACATTTCACCGCGGGTCCCGGCCTGCATGATTTTCCAGATGGCCCGACAGTGATCGGTTACGTACAGCCAATCCCTCACATTGCGCCCCTCACCATACACGGGCAGCGGCTTGCCCTCAAGTGCGTTAAGGATCATCAGCGGGATCATTTTTTCGGGAAACTGATAGGGACCGTAATTGTTTGAACAATTGGAAATCGTCACCGGCAGACCGTAGGTTTTAAAGTAGGCTCTGACCAGATGATCGGAAGACGCTTTGGAAGCCGAATAGGGACTGTTGGGGCGGTAAGGCGTCTGTTCGGTGAATTGACCCGTCATGCCCAATGATCCGTAGACCTCGTCGGTACTGACATGATGAAACAATTTCAGTTGATGTTTGTACTTGCGTGCCAATTCCAGCAGACGAAAGGTACCTTCAATATTGGTTTTGATGAAGGCATCCGGCTCTACAATCGAACGATCGACATGGGATTCGGCAGCAAAATTACAAACAGCATCTACTGCGTAGCGCTCAAATATGGCCGCCATCGTCCGAGCATCACAAATATCGGCCCTTTGAAATAGGTAGCGCTCGGCATATTTTTTCTCAGCAGCCAACAGATTATCAGGATTGCCGGCGTACGTCAGTTTATCGACGTTAATAATTCGCCCCTCAAATTCGGCATTTGACAGCATATCG
>JASFNW010000082.1:0-22378 GCA_050116835.1 Desulfobacterales bacterium | reverse complement strand
TGTTTTTATCCCCTGGGGCGTTCAACGATACACTTCCGGGCGCTCGGGTCGGGTGGCCGAAGTCAATGGACGTACCATCACCTTGGATCAATATCGCGATACTTATAAAAACCTCGTTGAACAAGTGCGCCAGTCATTTGGTAACAATATAAACGACGAGTTTATTCAAACACTTCAGTTGCCCAAAAGGGCGTTGGATCAACTGATTGACAGGGCATTGATGCTTCAGGCGGCTGAGAAACTTGACATCCAGGTGACGGATGAAGAGCTTGCCCGGGCGATTGGCAGCATCGCCGCATTTCAAACTGCAGGGGTATTTGACAACCAGCGCTATCTCAACATCCTAAGTCGCACGCAGGTTTCTCCTGAAACCTTCGAAAACCAGCAACGCGAAGCGATTGCGATTAATAAGTTACAAAGCTTTATTTCCGGTAGTGTAAAAGTGTCGGATATTGAAGCACAGCAGTGGTATCAATTCAATAATGCCGAAGTCAATGTCGATTATGTGCTTCTGGAACCGCAGCAGATGAAGAATATCGAAACGACAGCCGACGAAATCCAGGCTCACTTTGAAGCAAACAAAGAAAAATATAAAACAGATCCAGAACTCAAAATTCGCTACCTGTATTTCAACCCGAAAAACTATGAGGCCAAAGTAACCATTTCTACAGAAGAAGTTGCCGATTATTACGAAAGCAATCAAGAACAATTTAAAAGCCCGCAAACAGTGAAGGCACGGCACATCCTCATAAAATTGGATGAGAATGCAACACCCGAGCAAGTCGACGAGGCGCGCCAACGAATCGAAGATGTTCGTAAACTAGCAATCGCCGGAGCGGATTTTGCTGAACTGGCCGCGGAATATTCAGAAGGCCCCACCAAAACTAAAGGCGGTGACTTGGGAACGTTTCGCAGACAGGATATGGTCAAGCCATTTTCCGATAAGGCATTTGCGATGCAAGCCGGAGAAATCAGCGAACCGGTGCGCACCGAGTTTGGATGGCACATTATCAAAGTTGAACAGGTCAATCCGGCTTCGGTCCGGTCTGTGGCTGAAGCGCGCCCCGAAATCGAAGCCAAACTGAAAGCCGACCGAGCCAAGTACCTGGCCTACGATGAGGCCGAGTCGATTTTCGATGTCGCTTTTGAAGGTCAAGATATAAGCGATCTTGCAAAGAAGCACGATTTGAAAATGATTTATACTGATTTTTTCACCCAGAAAAAAGGACCGCCGGAGACACAAAATGCCCGGCAGCTTGCAGAGGCAGCCTTTAAACTGCCCCTCAACGAGGTCAGTGAGATTCAGGAGCTGGGTAATGGGTATTATCTGATTGAGGCGTTAGAAAAGCGACCGGCCCGGATTCCGGAATTTGAAACGGTAAAAGCAGCCGTAAAAAAGGATTTGATAAAGGAAAAGCAGGATGCCGAGGCCCTTGGTCAAGCCGAGGCCATCGTCGCCGAACTTAAGGAAACAGGATCTCTGACAGCCGTTGCCGCTAAGTACAAGCTGAAACCACAGACGTCTGGATTTTTCAAGCGAACCGATGCGATACCCGGCGTCGGATATGAGCCCGACATCGCTAGTGCGGCCTTTCAGCTTTCTGAGAGCAATAAAATTTACGATGGCGCCATCAAAGGGCAAAAAGGCTATTTCGTGATCAGTCTTCGAGAGCGTAAAAAGCCCTCTTTGGATGGATTTGAAAAAGATAAGTCAGACATAAAGGCTCGCCTGCTGCAGCAAAAAGCGTTTAAAACAGTGCAAGCCTGGTTGAACCGCATAAAAGATAAAAGTGAAATTGTCATCGAAGACGGTTTTTGGAAGAGCTGAAACCATTTTCAGGTTGCCGGCAATGTGAGGATTTAAGCGGTTATATCAAAGGAGAATCAAGATGCACGATGATGCACCGCACAGCCGCACTGGTAGAAAGCGTTACAGCATAAAAAAATGCCCCGAATGTTACACCTATCTACCACTGCGTACGACCAAATGCCCATCGTGTAACACCAAGCTCGGCGACGTTGACGAGCTTGGATTTGCCTCCCGAACCTTTGACTGGTTGGGTTACCTCATCGCCATTTTATCTATTATCGGGCTTGCTTTTTTTGTGTGGTGGGGGTTCTTCAGCGACTAGCGGTATTCGTATTCCTTTTCAAGGATGTCTTGGGGTATATTGTCGAGAAAACGGGAAGGCTGGTTCAGTACCAATCCCGTACTGCGATCCCAGACATTGCTGGGATAGGTAAAAAACAGGTTCTCTTTGGCCCGGGTTGCGGCGACATACATCAACCTCAGCTCTTCTTCAAGCTCATCTTCTTTATGCAGTGAGTGCACCGAGGGGAATCTACCGTCCAGCGTCCAGATAACAAAAACCGTATTCCATTCCAGTCCCTTGGCGGAATGAATCGTTGATAGCGTCAAGCGATCCGAATCGACGGCCTCAGCATACAGGCTATTTTCAAAGCTGGCTGTTGGCGGTTCTAAAGCCATATCAGTTAAAAAGGCGTCTAGACTTTTGTAGCGTTCCATTATGTCAACCAGATGCTCCAGATCTCTTGCGCGCCGCGGATGGTCATCAAAGCGCTTTTTTAAAATCGGCAAGTAATATTCAACAATGGTTTGCCCCATTTCACCGACGGTCATCAGTTTGGTATCCAGGGCGGCAAAGAGCTTTTTCAGATGCTCAAGCGCCTTGCTGCCGGCTATCTCAGCCGAAAGCAAGCCGGTATAACCTGATTTTTCCGCCAGGGTTGCCTCAAAAATTTTCTGGGCAGTTTTTGGCCCCACTTTTTCAAGTAACAGCAAAATCCGGTACCAGCTGATGCGGTCATAAACATTGGCCATTACGCGCATGTGTGCCAGTACATCTTTAATATGGGCCGACTCAACGAATTTAAATCCACCCATCTTCACAAACGCAATGCCCTCCCGGCTTAATTCGATCTCAAGATCAAATGAATGAAAACTGGCGCGAAACAGAACAGCGATTTCGTTTATGGGCACGCCCTGGTTCTGAAAACCTTTTATCCGATCAACAATAAAGCGCGATTGGCTGTATTCATCTTCGGCATTTACCATTACCGGTCTGGCACCGGTTTTTTTTTGCGAAAAGAGATTTTTAGTAAATTTTTCCTTGGCCCGATCTATTATCTTGTTGGTTAACGTCAATACCGGTTGGTTGCTGCGGTAATTTTCTTCGAGGGAGACGATCCGGGTGGCTGGAAAGTGCTTCGGAAAGTCGATAATATTTCTGAAATTGGCTCCCCGAAAGGCATAGATACTCTGGGCGTCATCGCCAACAACCATGATGTTTTGATGGCTGCGGGTTAGAAGGTATAATATCTCGGCCTGAATGGTATTGGTATCCTGGTATTCGTCCACCATAATATAGTGATAGCGTTTTGAAATGCGATCCTGTGCGTCCGGATACTCGGCCAAGAGGCGACGCAGATAAACGAGCAAATCGTCATAGTCCAGGAAGTGATGTTCCTGCTTGCGGATTTCGAATAACTGATACAGACGGCCGATGGTCTCAAGGTGAGACTCAAAATGCGGATAGTCGTTTTCGATTACTTCCCCCAGTGACAGGCCTTTGTTAACGGCCCGGCTGAAAATGCCAGCCAGGGTTTTGCTCCTGGGAAATGATCTCTGCCGGGTTGCAGGCTGCAATTCCTTGCGCAGCAGCCCAATTAGGTTTTCAGAGTCGTTACGGTCGAGGATTCCAAAAGCGGGGTCCAAACCCATGTGCGACGCATATTGGCGCAGCGTTGCATTGGCGAAGGAGTGAAACGTACCGCCTGCAATTTTCCCGCAGCGCTCATCCAGCAGCTGTGTGGCTCTGCGAAGCATTTCCTGGGAAGCTTTGCGCGTAAATGTCAACAAAAGGATTGTGGACGGTGATACGCCTTTTTCTACAAGGTAGGCCACCCGGTAGGTCAGTGTTCTTGTTTTGCCGCTTCCGGCGCCGGCGATAACCAGTAACGGTCCTTCCGTATGGGTGACTGCTGCAAGCTGATCCGGATTCAGGGCAGCGGCATACCGTTTCTGAAAATTAAAATTACTTTTCTTCATCATCTTCCCTAATATTGACTTTTATCGATGCTGTCTTACCCTTCATTAAGTTGATCTTCATATAAAAACGCTTCTAACAGGGAGGGAAAAATAGAATGAAGAGAATAAAAAATCAACTAAACACAATTTCTAAATCCCTTTCCAGCCTGTCTAAACAGGTGGATAGAATTAGCAAACAGGTAGACAAACTTCAACCGGCAAAAAAGGCAGCACCTGCCAGACGCAAGAAAACAGCACGAAAAACTGCCGCCCGCAAAAAAACAACTGCCGCCCGGGGCAAGACCGTACTGGATACTGTCTACGGTGTCATTCGACGCAGCCCGAAAGGGGCGTCAATTGCGACATTGAAAAAGAAAACAGGGCTCGATTCGCGGCAACTCAGCAACGCTCTCTATAAGCTTTCTAAAAAACGAATGGTGCGTGCCAAATCCCGCGGCCATTATATTAAAGCGTAAACCGGCGCGGATCCGATTGAACAAACGGCACAGCGCAGAATTTGAAACAAAATAGTCTTCTGGTTGCCACCTTGCAGTCGAGCAGCAGAAGACTATTTTTTTATACAGATGATATTTATTCCGCGTGGGTGAAGGCTATGATAACCGTACCCGTTTGTTTGCCCATGGGCGGTCAAAGCAACTCTCCGTCGTAGCCTATGGCGGTCAGTTCATCATTGTCCCCGGGCTCTAATATCCAACCGAATATGCCACATGCCTTGCCGCTTGATCAACGGGAATGGCCCCCTGTTCCTGTCTAGCATGTTATAAGAGTCTTTGCAATACAGTCAACTGTCTTCAACAGCCGATGGCATGCTTGAGATAGAGACTTTGAAAGCATTGACATCAAATTAGATTTATTGGTGGTTGCCAGATCAGCTCCCATTTGTTATAAAATTACCTCAATTTTGTCCGGAAAGGATCGCACATGAACGCAAGGCAGAGTTCCGACAACCCCTCTGCTATCGATCAATTATGGAAGTCGTTTGCCTCTGTTCAACTCACCATTGGCCTGCTGCTGACCCTTGCAGCGACCTCGATTATCGGCACGCTGATTCCGCAAAATCAGTCTCCGGAAGCTTATCTACAGAGCTTCGGCGAGACATTGTATCGCATTTTCTCGCTGCTGGGGATTTTTGATTTGTATCATTCATGGTGGTTTCGTGCTCTGATTCTGTTGCTGGTGGTCAACATTATCGTCTGTTCCATTGATCGACTGCAAGCCACCTGGAAAATTATTTTTGTCCGCAATCCGCGCTTTAACGTTGCCCGTTACCGGCGTCTCAAAAGCAAGGCCGAATTTAATCACAATAGTGCCGCTGGCTCGTTGAGGGAACGCTACCTAGCAATTATTGCCCGCCGTTTTCGATATCATCGAGTAGAAGATACCGATCAGGGGTTTG
The DNA here is from genome assembly GCA_050116835.1 of Desulfobacterales bacterium. Taxonomy (GTDB): domain Bacteria; phylum Desulfobacterota; class Desulfobacteria; order Desulfobacterales; family JAHEIW01; genus JAHEIW01. The sequence goes on along the minus strand of JASFNW010000082.1, from coordinate 16,913 downwards.
CCATATATGCTGAAAAAGGACGCCTGACGCGATTGGGCGTGTACGTTGTCCATTTAAGTGTCGTAGTATTGTTGATCGGCGGCTTGATCGGGTCAATTTTTGGTTTTGATGGATTTGTCAATATCGCCGAAGGCGAGACGGCACGCGCTATTCGGTTGCAGTCCAACAATGAGACCCTGCCACTGGGCTTTGATATCCGCTGCGACGATTTTTATGTCGAATTTTATGATTCCGGTGCACCCAAAGAGTTTCGCTCCAGCTTAACAATTCTTAAAAATGGAAATGTCGTTAAACAAAAAGATATTATCGTCAATGATCCCTTGCGATATGAAGGCATCAATTTTTTTCAATCCAGTTACGGCAACCTGCCGCCGACGGAGCTGATCTTGAACTTTACCAGCCTGGCGACGGGGATGATCTACAGCCAAAAGGCCACAATTGGCAAACCGGAGGTCATTCCGGAAAATTTAGGGACCTTCACACTAAAAAAGTATACACCCCAGGCCGATTTCAGAGGACATAATATCGGCGAAGCCTTTATCGGGAGGTTAACGCCGCAAAACGGCAATCCGGTCGATGTAACCTTGCCCCTGAAATTCCCCAGTTTTGATAAAATGCGCAAAGGTCAGGTGATTATTTCTATTGCTGATTTTGTGCCGCGTTATTACACCGGGCTTCAGGTAACCAAAGACCCGGGCGTCTGGGTGGTTTACACAGGCTTTATTTTAATGATTGTTGGAATTTATATTACCTTTTTTATGTCCCATCAACAAATCTGTGTCGAAGTCATAGCGCGTGACCCTAAAAGCCTGGTGATGGTTGCCGGGACTGCAAATAAATTCAAAATGGGGATGCAAAAGAAGGTGACTCAGCTTGCTGATCGACTGGCGAACATGACTGAGTTGCCCCATAAACCATAGGCTGATGATATTTTTACAACAATTAATGAACTGCTAGAGGAAAATTATGAACAGTTCGCTTATCTTATCCATTATTACATTTGTATACGGGCTAGCTGGTTTTTTATATATTTTTGCATGGATTTTCAAGCGACCAACCGTCGGTAAGCTGGCCTCGTGGGTGGCCATCATCGGCCTGATCGGCAATAGCGTTGGTATCATATTGCGCTGGGTTGAATCCTACCATATGGGAATCGGGCACGCGCCGTTTTCCAACCTTTACGAATCGCTGGTCTTCTTTGCCTGGACGATTGCATTGATTTACCTGGTCATCGAGCGCAAAGCCGGCAATCGAACGATCGGCGCCTTTATCCTGCCAATTGCCTTTTTGGCAATGGCTTATGCTTCCCTGAAAACCGGTATCAGTGCCGAAATCCAACCTCTTATCCCGGCCCTCAAAAGCAACTGGCTGATCGCGCATGTGATTACCTGTTTTATCGGATACGCGGCCTTTGCGACGTCTTTTGGCATCGGCTCAATGTATCTGATGAAACAGGGCCGAGATGCTGAGCAAGTCACTTGGCTGGATATAGCCAAGCCGCTGACTTTGTTTATATTTGTATTGCTTTTTAGCCGCGTTTTGCTTGTCGGAAGCTGGGCCATGGCGATAATTATCGCCTTGCCGATTTGTTTAATATTTTACATTGGTGTTTTGCTCGCCCGCCGAATGCCGGCGAATATTAAAGACCGACTCCTGGGTGTGTTTCCAGAGACCGCCATATTGGATGAATTGAATTACCAGGTGATACTTTTTGGATTCTTGTTTTTATCGATCGGTATCATCAGCGGTGCGGTTTGGGCCAATTCCGCCTGGGGACGATACTGGGGTTGGGATCCCAAAGAAACATGGTCTCTGGTTACCTGGTTTATCTATGCCACATTACTGCATGCTCGACTGATGCGCGGATGGCGGGGACGCCGCATTGCCTATTTGTCGCTGGTGGGATTTGCTGCGGTTTTATTCACCTATTTTGGTGTCAATTTGCTGCCCGGACTGCACAGTTACGGGGCTTTTTAGCCAATGATTTTACTTGACAAAATTGCGGCAATTAAGGTAATCAATCACCTTTGCCGATATGCTGTGTATGCCAAATCTCGTATAACTTACTGTAATCGCTTAAATTTTTCATATATTCACCATTGCCGGTGATGGTTGGAGCAAAACGGTCATCGTTTGTAGAGACTTGTTTCCATTCAACCCAGATAATTATGGAGTTTTTATGACAACAGAGGAACAAGCCAATACGGCCAGCGCGAAAGATCAGCAAACATCATCCTCCTCTACTGAAATAACCCCATCTTCCAAAGCCGTTGCCAGCGGGGCCGGCGGCCCCATTATTTTATTTTTCATCCTCGGGTTGGCTGCCAGTCTTGTCGTCGGTTGGGTCATATTCCCCAAGCTCCTTTACTCCCAGAAAAAACAACCCATTGACTTCAATCATGCCATGCATAACGAGATGGTCGAAGATGGCTGCCAGAGCTGCCATTTTTTCAGAGAAGACGGTACTTATTCCGGCGTGCCGACATTGGCCCAATGCATCGACTGCCATGAAGAGGTAAACGGCGAGGATCCCGAGGAAGCCCGCTTTGTGAACGAATTTGTTGCCAATTATCGCGAAGTTCCATGGCTGGTCTATTCGCGGCAACCCCAGAATGTGTTCTTTTCGCATGTCGCGCATGTAAAAATGGCGGAAATGGACTGTGTGACCTGTCACGGCTATATCGGCGAATCGGAGAGCTTGCCGATATATAAAGAAAACCGTATCTCCGGTTACAGTATTGATATCTGGGGCAGGAATATCTCCGGTATCAAGCGCAATTCCTGGGATCGCATGAAAATGGATGATTGCGCCGAATGCCACCACAATGAAGGTGTCAATCAAAACAGCGTCCAGACCCATCGGGGGGCCTGTTTTGTGTGCCACCATTAATTAATGGTTTATGGATGGGTCCCGATCGATAGCCGATCGTGCTTTCTATAATCAACGTGCTTATCTGAACAGGGAAAATTTAATGAAAGTTGATCGCAGAAGTTTCTTGGCATTTGTCCTCGGCGGTGCCGCTGGTACGGCGCTGTCACCGTTGCCCTGGAAAATAACCGATGACATAGCCATCTGGAGCCAGAATTGGCCCTGGACGCCGGTACCGCCAAAAGGAAAAATTAACCGCGTCAGCTCCGCCTGCACGCTGTGCCCCGGCGGCTGCGGAATTTCGGTAAAGAAAGCAGACGAACGGGTGATTAAAATCGAAGGCTTGGAGGGGCATCCCGTAAACGAAGGCAGCCTCTGTCCTCTGGGAAACTCAGGTGCCCAACTTCTGTATAGCCACACGCGTGTACGCACGCCGGTAAAAAAAGTCAACGGCCGCTGGCAAGAGATATCGTGGCAGGACGCAATCACCGAAATAGCCTCCCGCCTGCGACAGCTGCGTGCCAGTGGGTCGGCGCATACGGTGGGCTGGGTGTCCGGATCGGATCGCGGTACGGTCCCGGCGCTGTTCAACCGTTTTTTGACCGTTTACGGCTCACCCAATTTCTGGCGGACATCTTCGATTTGGGATTCCTATGAGCTGGCGTTGTATCTGACCCAGGGCACCCGCTCTATGGCCGGATTTGATATCGCCAATGCCGACTTTGTCCTCAGTTTCGGCAGCGGTCTGATCGAAGGTTGGGGTTCGCCCGGCTACATGTTCCGGGCAAAAGCGAAGTTGGTTAAGACCGGTGGGCGCATGGATCAAATCGAGCCGCGCCTGTCGAAAACGGCGGCCAAATCCGATCACTGGATTGCGATTAATCCCGGCACCGAGGGGGCGCTCGCTTTTGGTCTGGCGCATGTGATCATCAAAGAGCAGCTGTACAAGCCAAATTTCGTCAACGGTTATACCACCGGACTATCCGAGAGATTCCAGCAGGCAATTGACGGTTTCCCACCGGAAATTGTTTCGCAAATGACCGGTATCAGTGCCGGAACGATTTTAACGCTCGCCAGGGACTTTGCTGCCGCTCGCCGACCGCTGGCGATATGCGGTCTCGGGCAGGGATATGTGTCCGGCTGCCTGCAGGAATTTTTAGCGGTGCATACATTAAACGCCCTGGTGGGAAACATCAACCAGCCCGGAGGTATATGGGCGGTGCCCGAGCCCGATTACATTGATTGGCCGGAACCGGAAATCGATGCGGTGGCCTCGGAAGGATTGCAGCAACCCCGTATCGATGGAGCCGGCAGCTTCCGGTATCCGAATGCCAGATATCTTCTGCATCGGCTGCCGGAGGTCGTCAACGCGAGTGCCGAAACTGCGCTTCAGGTGCTTTTTATTGCCGATGCCAATCCGGCTTATTCGTTACAAAATACCGATGCTGTTAAAACGGCCTTTGAAAAGATTCCTTTGGTCGTCAGTTTTTCCACTTTCATGGATGAAACCAGTGCTCTGGCGGATATGGTGTTACCCAACCACATGTATCTGGAACGTTACCAGGATGTTGCCGGCGCCAGCGGCTTTCCGAAACCCATCATCAGCCTGGTCCAGCCGGCCGTTGAGCCGCTGTTCAATACACGGCATGTCGGCGATGTCGTCATTCAGCTGGCCAAGGAACTGGGACATACCATCGGGGCCGCCTTCCCATGGGATGATTACGCCAGCTGTCTGGAAGACACCCTGGGCGATCGCTGGGATGCACTGAGCGAACAAAGCTTCTGGGTGAATGAAGGATACAGCCCCGCGCAATGGGCGGATGCATTTGAGACCGTCTCGGCCAAATTTGAATTTATCAACAGCGATATCCGCACATTGGCCGACTATGAGCCGATAAAAGCCGAAGGGGACCCAATTCTCTATCCACTGGCGTTGATCCCCTATGATACGATGCGTCTGACCGGTGACGGACATCCGGGCTCACCACCGTTTATGATAAAAGCACTTGAAGGCACCATTCTCAAGGGCGACGATGTGTTAGCGGAAATTAACCCGTCCACCGCCCAGCAACTCGGGCTGCCGGACGGAAAGTATGCCAACCTGTCAACCCTTTTGGGCATCGTACGGGTTAAAATTCATTATTCAAATGGGATTATGCCCGGCGTTATTGCTATTCCCCGGGGCCTGGGTCATACAGCTCTCGGCCCATTTCTGGCCGGCAAGGGAGTCAATTACAATCAGCTCAGTAGTCCGGTTGAAGATCCCGCATCCGGCCACAATGCCGCCTGGGGGATTCGGGCCAAGCTGGTTAAAGCCTGATATGATTGAATATTGTCGATTGATTATTTTAATGATGACCAAGGTGTGTTGATGAAAAACAATTCTGGCAAGAAATTTGGGATGGTAATCGACCTGGACAAGTGTACCGGTTGCGGTGCCTGCATGGTTGCCTGCTATGCGGAAAACAACATTCCGTTCCGCGAAGATGATACCGACAAGATGCTCAGTGTTTCCTGGATGCAAGTATACAGGCTCAACAACGGCAAATCCTTCCCGGATTATGAAGAATGTTTCCTTCCGCGACCCTGCCAGCACTGTGAGGGGCATCAGGGGCATTCACCGTGTGTGTCGGTTTGTCCCGCAACCGCAACGGACTATGACATGGCCACGGGCATCGTCAGCCAGATTTATCCGCGCTGCTTTGGATGCCGGTACTGCATGGCGGCCTGTCCTTACCATGTGCGCCAGTTTAACTGGTGGGATCCGATTTGGCCCGACGGTATGGAAAAAATGCTCAATCCAAACGTATCGGTGCGGATGCGCGGGGTGGTTGAAAAGTGCAGCTTCTGTATTCATCGCTACCAGCTGGCCAAGGACCAGGCATATCTGGAAGGCCGTCGCGAGATCGAAGAAGACGAATATCAAACCGCCTGCACCCAGGCCTGTCCGTCCGGTGCGATTACCTTCGGTGACCTGAACAATCACGAACATGAGGTTTATAAATTGGCGCAACCGGACCCGGCCCACCACGGTCGCTCCAGGAATGCCAGGGCCTTTCGCCTTCTGGAACGTCTGGGCACCAATCCCAAGATTTATTATTTGTCTAGCCGTGAGTGGGTTCGTAAGGCCGGAGACAACTATCTGAAGGCTCAACTTAAAGGTAAAGCCCACAGCTAATTTTTACAGACGATTATGTCAACTTAGCCGTCATTTTTATCTAGGAGCACGGAACTTATGGATTCTGCATTAATTCCCGAAGGGGTTAAACGATGTCCGATCTGGCAATTTGTCCTGTGGGTTGGCGCCAATGGGGTGGTGCTGGCCTGGGGTGTTTTTGCCATGTTGCTGGTTTTCATAAAAGGACTCAATCAGACCAACATGAATAACGCTTACGGTTTTGCGTTGTGGATCTGGGCCGATCTGGCCGTCATCGCTCTGGGTGGCGGTGCCTTTTTTACCGGCTTTCTGCGGTACCTGGTCGGTAAAGATGAATTGAAAAACATTATCAACTATGCCGTGCTCATCGGGGTCATCTGTTACACGTCAGCGTTGCTGATTTTGAGTTTTGATGTCGGACAACCCTTGCGCAACTGGTTTATTTTTTGGCATGCCAATGTGCATTCGATGCTCACCGAAGTGGCATTCTGTCTTTCTGCTTACCTGGGTGTGTTGATCATCGAGTATATTCCGCTGGTGCTGGAAAACCGCAAGCTTGATAAGGTACCGTTTTTTCACCATCTCAGTCATAACATGCATGGGATCATGGCCGTGTTTGCTGCCACCGGCGCCTTTCTGTCCTTTTTTCACCAGGGCTCACTGGGCGGTGTGCCCGGCGTCATGTATGGTCGTCCATTCGGCTTTCGTGAAGGCATATTGGTCTGGCCCTGGACTTTTTTTCTGTTCACCTGGTCTGCAGCTGCTTTCGGCCCCTGCTTTACAATATTGATTACCAAAATAACCGAAACCCTGACACGTAAAAAACTGGTTAAAGACAATGTGATTGATCTTCTGGCCAAAATTTCCGGCTGGATGATCTTTTTCTATATGATTGCCAAATTTGCCGATACCATATACTGGGCCAAAGTGACTGCGCCCTCGAAAGGGTTCACCTTTATGGACTTTTACACCAGCAGCCCGGGGTCGTGGTATGGTTTGTGGATCTTCATCCTCGAAGTCGGCGTTTGCGGGATCGTGCCGGCCATAATTTTGATCATCCCCAGGCTTCGCAGGGTGCAAAGTTTTCTGTGGCTGGCGGTATTCTTGGGCGTACTCGGTGTGTGTCTCAACCGCTGGGTGATGGTGCTGCAGACGCTGGCCATTCCAGTGCTGCCGTTTGAACAATGGTTTCCCTATCTGCCCAGCTGGCAGGAGGTTGCCACCACCATCTTACCGGTGGCTTACGGTGTGATCATGATTTCAATATCGTATCGCTATCTGCCGATTTTTCCTCAGGAACGGGAATTGAACCCGATTGGTGAACCTGCGGCTACGGCCCCAGAAACCAGCCCGGAGCCGCAAGAGCCAACGGCTGCCGGACACGAGCCGGAATTAAGCCCGGCAGAATCTTAAAAGGGTTGACAAGAATAGGGCACGTCACCCATCGGTCAGCGTTCTTTTAGACAAATATTTATCACCCCGAAGGAAACGTAGCTCTATTATTAAACGATAAGGGTGTTCGTTAAAATTTTCGGGATCTTCACGGTTCAGAGTCCCGCTTTCTTCGGCTTTGATGAATCGGTCGGTTTCGGACTTCCGCTTATCAGAAATCGTATGGAGGAATGGCATGTTTCCGTTTAGTTTTGAATGGATTTGGGATGCCGGTCACATGGTTTTTCACGGAGGGCTGTGGTATGCCCTGTCGATAATCGGTCTTGGCATGTCCTATTGTGTCATCAAAGCAGTTCTAAAAACCGCCAAACACGACAGTGATCAACACCACTGATTCCAAATACCATAATATTCCCAAAGCGCTGCCCCGTACTATCAGGGAAGCGCTTTTCTTTTTTTCGTGCCTGTGTTGTAGTAAATTAATTGTTTCAACTTCAACCTTCGCAAGGGCTGAATCCCACCACGAAGAGCATGAAGGTCACGAAGGGTTATAAGTCCACTCTTATAATTATCTTTCTTTGTATTCTTCGTGTTCTTCGTGGTATGAAAAAAATTTGCTTTGCCGTAGCAGAAAAAGGGAATTAAATGGATAAAATATTGGTAGAAGGCGGGCAATCGCTAAAAGGGCAGGTGCGGATCAGTGGCGCCAAAAACGCAGCGCTGCCCATTTTAGTATCTTCGCTGCTGACCGAAGGGGCCAATATGTACGCCAACGTGCCCCAACTGCAGGACATCGAAAGCATCAAAGCGTTGCTTTGCAATTTGGGGGCGCGCGCGGAGGCACATGGTGATACGGTTTATGTGGATACCGGGCGAATTTTAAGCTACGAGGCCCCCTACGATCTGGTTCGAAAAATGCGGGCTTCGATACTCGTTTTAGGCCCCATGCTGGCCCGCCTGCAAAAGGCCATCGTATCGCTTCCGGGCGGCTGTGCCATCGGCGCTCGCCCGATCAATCTGCATTTGAAAGGACTGGCCCAACTGGGCGCCGATATTCATCTGGAACATGGCTACGTGCGGGCGGAAGCCAAAACGTTAAGAGGGGCCGAAATATACTTCGATACCGTGACCGTCACCGGTACTGAGAACTTGATGATGGCCGCCGTTTTGGCCGAAGGCACTACCGTTTTGCGGAATGCGGCGCGTGAGCCTGAGGTCGCCGCACTGGCAGAAGTCCTCAATAAGATGGGCGCTGATATTCAGGGAGCCGGCACGGCTGTGATAACGATAAACGGAGTCACATCCTTAAAGCCGGTTTCGGTGCGAATTATTCCGGATCGGATCGAAACGGGCACCTTCATGATCGCCGCGGCCTTGACGCATGGCGATGTGAGGCTGGTCGACTGCAATCCGGAGCATGTACGGGCCATCATTCACAAACTCGAACGCACCGGTGTCAAGATCCGCACCGATGAAAATGCCATTCAAGTTCACGGCAATAATGAGATTATCAGTGTGGATGTTGAAACCCAGCCCTATCCGGGTTTTCCAACCGATATGCAGGCCCAATTCATGGTGTTGATGTGCGTCGCCAACGGGACCAGCACGATTACTGAAACCATATTTGAAAACCGCTTTATCCACGTCAGCGAATTGGAGCGCATGGGCGCTGATATCAAAATATCGGGAAACACGGCCATCGTTAAGGGCGTGCCAACACTCTCGGCTGCCCCTGTAATGGCGACCGATTTACGGGCCAGCGCTTCTCTGATTCTGGCCGGCTTGGTGGCTAAAGGCCAGACAGAAGTCAATCGCGTCTACCATCTGGACCGCGGTTATGAAACCATTGAAGAAAAGTTCAGTCAGCTGGGGGCTGCCATAAAGCGTGTCAAATAGGGGGTCACCGGCACAATAAATGTCATATCGCCGATAAGAAAATGACATGACCGCTTGTGGCTTTTAGGTCTATTTCCGGAGCATAGGGCTTTCAAATGGCAAGCCAAATCTATTCTCGGCCGATCGCTGGGCTGCTGCTTGCCCTGATGAGCGGCATTCTTTGCGGGTCTCATTTTAAGGATCATGTCGTTTGCGCGGTCATCATTGTGGGTGTGAGCGCCGCACTGATCGGATACCGTATCTGGCATCGCCAGGCGAGCCGCTGGTCCCCCATTATTTTATTTGCCGCGCTGGGCTACGCCTCCATTCAGCCCTGGGTTTCACCCCGCCTGCCGGCCGATCACGTTCATTCCTTTTCAGATGAAACCCGCTGGAAGATTGCCGGCGTGGTGGACAGCCATCCGCGCGACGTTGCCTACCTTAAAAGGTTCGTTTTGCTGGCCGACACCCTTAAATATAAGGACGCATCCTATCGGGTGAAGGGCAAGGTTCGCGTCACCGTTCGGGGCAGGGGGCCGCAGATCGCCCGAGGGGATCGGGTGGAGTTTCGCAGTCGGTTACGCCGGCCGCGTAACTTCAACAACCCGGGCGGTTTTGATTATCAGCGCTATATGGCCTTTAAAAATATCAGGCGCACCGCTTATACCCGGGGCGATCGTATTCGGGTGGTTCAAAAACACCGTACTACGGGTCTGCACGACCGGCTGATCCAGGCACGTCAGGCCATGGCAGCCCTCATTGATAGTGCCGGCCGAGGGCCCTCGACCGCTGTTCTCAAAGCCCTGATTATCGGTGATCAGGCCGCCCTGACATCTGAGGTGCGTGACAAATTTAGTCGTGCCGGCGTCGGTCACATTCTGGCCATTTCAGGACTTCATATCGGCATCGTTGCTGCCGTGTCATTTTTCCTGTTTCAGCGGTTGTTGCGTTTGGTGCGGCCTTTGCTCTGGAGGGCTTGGACCCGCAAAGGTGCTGCCATTCTCTCGCTGACTCCGGTTTGCTTTTATGGGCTGATGTCGGGAATGTCGCCTTCAACCCAGCGGGCGGTCATCATGGTGTGTGCGTTTTTATTGACCTTTGTGGTCGAACGCGAGCGTGACACGCTGAATATTCTGGCGCTGGCCGCCTTCATCATCCTGATTGTGTCTCCACCCGCTCTTTTTTCAATTTCGTTTCAGCTTTCTTTTATGGCGGTATTGTCGATTCTGTACGGCATGGCTTGCTGGCAGACACGATCGATCGACAAACAAACTGCTGGAACTGGTATGGCCTTTCGATTGCACCGCAAATTAACGGCCTTTTTTCTGGTGTCTGTTTTTGCCATTTGGGGTACGGTGCCGCTGGTGATGACCTATTTCAACCAGGTTTCGCTCATCGGGCTTCTGGCGAACTTTATTATCGTACCGCTGGTGGGATTCGGGGTCATCCCCTGCGGGCTGCTGGCTCTGTTTGTTTATCCAATCAGCAACCAGCTGGCTTATGTCGGCGTGAAAATCTGCATTTTTGTACTGGATATGGCCATGGCAGTGATTACCCGTCTGGCCGATTTGCCGTTTGCGGCGCTTAAAACCTTTACACCCAGCGTGCTCGAAATCCTATGTTATTATCTACTGGGCTGGGCCCTGCTGCAGTTTTTGAGTGATCAAAAGACAGTGTCCGAGGCGAATGTCTCTCCAAAACATCAGTCGGATGCGGGCCTCTTCGCAGGCAGCGTCGGGCACGTCGGCGGTACAGCCGCGTTAAACCGATTTTTCTTCAGGCTGACTGTTGCCGGCCGGCGGGTATCGGCAAAACTGGCAGGCAAGGGAAGTGCTATTGTCGGTCTTGGGGTTATGCTGGTTCTTCTGGCGGATGCTGGCTACTGGGTCAGCCAGCGCTATTGGAATTCTGATTTGCGAGTGACCTATTTGGATGTCGGCCAGGGTAACGCAGCACTTTTGGAACTACCGGGCGGTGCCACGGCATTGATTGATGGCGGTGGTTTTGCGGACAACAATTCCTTTGATGTGGGTGCTCGCATCGTCGCCCCTTTTTTACTGCGAAAAAAAATACTTAGCGTCGACACGCTAATCCTCTCCCACCCCAACAGTGATCACCTCAATGGCCTGATTTATATTGCCGAGCATTTCAACGTGAAATCCATCTGGACCAACGGAGAAGCCAGAAAGACTCTCGGTTATCAGGCATTCCGCGATATCATTGACCGTAAAGGACATTTTCAGCCAGATTTTCAGCAGCTTGACCGCCGACAGGAGATGAATGGAGTGGAATTTATCGTATTGTATCCTCCGGCTGATTTTATCACCCGTAAAATTTCAGACAGATGGCGCAACACCAATAATAATTCCCTGGTTGTCAAGGTCATCTTCGGCGATGTATCGTTCTTGTTTCCGGGCGACATCATGCTCGAAGCTGAAAAAGAGCTGGTTAAATTGGCAGGGGATGAATTGGGCTGCGATGTCCTGCTGGCGCCCCATCACGGCAGCCGGTCATCGAACAGTCAGCTTTTCTTAAACCGCGTGCAACCGGAGATTACCGTGATCTCAGCCGGCTGGAAAAACCGGTTTCGATTTCCGCACCCTTCCGTGTTGGCGGCCTATCAAGAAAATGGGTGCCGCATATTTCGCACCGATCTCAATGGTGCCATTGTTATCACAGCAGACGGCAACCACCTGACGGTGGAACCCTTCATTTCATTGGAGAACAACCGAGAACGAGTACGATGAGGGATCCTAATATTTTCGTCCTCGTGCTCGTCCTCGAAAAATCATGCCATCATGCTCCCGTATCGCGCAACACAGAAGACAGAAGTCAGAGGTTAGAGGACAGCTAACAGAAATCAGAAGTAGGGGAGGGTTTTATCCCCGTCCGATCAACTCAATCAATTGGCCATGTCAAAGTATATGGACATCAAAAAAATCTAAAGCATTTGATGGATTTGCCGATACCTATATCAGTCCGTTTACACCGACGGTTTGATCGCTTTTTTTAATATGTGGAGGCATGTGGTCCATGAATACAAAAGCCATTGAAATCCTATCAGATGCTATAAAAGAATATTATGGCAACTACGAGCTCGAAGATCTTTGCAACCAGTTTAATGTCGATGTGGATTATCTGGGGGTCAATCTCAATCATGTCAAACTGGCCAACGACCTGGTATATCTTGACCGGCACGGTCATCATCAGCTTTTGACGAGATTGCTGCAAGATTTGATGCAGCGCTGTGATCAGCGAATTCTAAATTCAACCTGGGAAAGCAACGTTTTTGACGAGCAAATGAAGCCGCAATTAAAAAAGCTGCAGCTCCTACTGGTCAAAGATAAAAAGTCGGTTCAAATTGTAGACCCGAAAAATTATCATCTCAAAACCGTATCAGAAGTCCAAAAATTTTTCAGTTCTGCCAAAACAGCGATCACCCTGGTTGACACCCAGTTTGGCAAAACCACGTTCGAATGTCTCAAAACAGTTAAACAGGCGTTGCGCCTGTTGACCAGCCGTGATCCCAAAGCGTTGGCAGACGACTTCGATGGCCATTTAAAAAACTTTTGCGCCAACTGCCCGGATGTCGAAATTCGGCGGCATGTTATGCTTCAGGACCGTTATATTTTCTTTAACGGACGCTGCTGGATGGCCAGCGCGTCTCTGGATACCATGAGCAGCAAACCGGTATGCGTCATCGAATGTATCGATCTCAAAGCAGCCGTCGCCAGGGAAATCGAACGCAAATGGCGTGAGGCCAAAAGATATATCATATGAAAATAATGTGGAGAACGATTAGACGGGATGATATTTTTGCCGGATATTTTTTGCGGATTCAAGGCCAGCCACTAATCCATTGCCACTAATACATCGAAACCTTCCTCGGCTAAGGCCTTTTCAATGACATCCGTTTTGCAGGCGGAAAGGCGAAAATAGTAAACCCGCTTGCGTTTCTGCTGGGGTGTCATGCTAACACTGATGATATCACCACCATGATCATTGATGATCTGCATGGCTCTTTTGAAGGTGGCGGGCTGGTCGCCCAGTACCACATCGATGCGCGAGGTCGTCGACAAAATGCCCATCATGTCGATAAAGGCGCGCAGCATGTCGGTTGCCGTTACAATTCCCACCAATTGTCCATCATCGACCACCGGCATCCCACCGATTTTGTGATTGTAGATCAGCATGGCCGCCAATTCGATATCGTCATCAGGGCTGACGGTTATCGGCTTTTTAATCATCAAATCATCCAGGGACACATCACCCAGCATCGAAGGGATTAAGCCCTGTTTCAAATCTGCCAGCGTTAAAAATCCTTCCAGCCGATTACCGCTGGTGACCACCGGCAGGTGCCGGATGGAGTTGGCCTTCATCAGCTCAATGGCCTCACTGACCGATGCGTGCGGGCCAATGGTGATAGGTTCAGCAATCATCAAAGATCGGATTTTCATAGGTCCTCTTTCGCTGGAGAATGTTGACGTCGCGATTCGGCAGAACTAAGTCTATTTTATCGGTAATGGCCGACAACGGAAATTAGAATTCAGCTTTCATCCGCTTTTCATACCCAAAATTCCCTTTGGCCACACTTGCATTCTACCCTGAATGCCATTGCGGTCAAAACCGACCTGCCGGTTACTACCAGAGCCGAAAAGACGTTGCAGTTGTTTGCTGCTTCTAAATGATACCAAACTGTCCGGCAGGGTCAACAGTTTTCAAGTTATGGCACAAATTTCAAGGAATTGTACTGTCAACAGAATTGATGGGGTTTGCCCGGGGGTCGAAAAGAACGTAGACGTTGGGGGGCTCACTTTTTTGAACGGGGCGCGTAGCTGCAAAGAGGCTCTTCGCTCATGAAATCACCGGTGGCCTCGTAGGCCCGTGCACGGCAGCCGCCGCAAACGCGCTTAAATTCACAGGGACCACACTTTCCTTTCAGTTTGTCGTAATCGCGCAATTCCAAAAAAATATCCGATTGATGCCATATGTCGCCAAAAGACGATTGTCGCACATCGCCGCAATTTAAATCCAGGTAACCGCATGGCTGAACAATGCCGCGATGGGATATGAAGCAGAAGCCGATCCCCCCCAGACATCCGCGGGTGACGGCATCCAGCCCATGAGTTTGAAAGTTAACGGAGATACCGTCTTTTTTGGCGCGCTGTCTGAGGATTCGGTAATAATGCGGTGCGCAGGTTGCTTTCAGCTGCAGGGGGGCCTGAGCTCTTTGATCGTAGAACCAATTCAGGGTGCGTTCATATTCGGCTGCGTCGATCGCCTGGTCAACAATGTATTTGCCGCGTCCGGTGGGAACCAGTAAGAATATATGGTGCGCCACGGCACCCAATTCGATGGCCAGATTCTGGATGGCGGGAATCTGATCGAGGTTGGTTTTGGTGATGGTGGTGTTGATTTGAAATTCCAGCCCGGCATTTTTAATCAGCTCGATGCCGCGCAGGGTGCCTTCGAAGGCGCCTTTGACCTGTCGAAAACGATCATGGAATTCAGCACTCGAACCATCGATGCTGACGCTAATGCGTTGAATGCCGGAATCGACCATTTGCCGGACAATCTTTTCAGTTACCAGCGTGCCGTTTACGGCCATGACCATGCGCAGGCCAAGTCCGGTGCCGTGACGGGCAATGTCGAAGATGTCCGAGCGCAGCAAGGGCTCGCCGCCGGTCAGGATGATGATTGGCCTGGCGACTTCAGCAATTTGATCCAACAGACGCAATGCTTCATCGGTGCCCAGTTCGCCCTCGTGGGGACCCATATCTGCAGAAGCTCGGCAATGCACACAGGCTAAATTGCAGTTGCGGGTTGTTTCCCAGGCCACCAGACGCAACTCGTTTTTCTTGTTCGGGTCGGGTGAGTGGGGATGCGGTGTTTTCATCGTCAATCTACAAAACCATCGTTATGGGTTGAGTGCCTTGGCGGCCTCCATGGCAAAATAGGTTAATATCATGTCAGCACCGGCGCGTTTAATGGCGGTCAGGGTTTCCAGCATCACTTTGGGTCCGTCGATCCAGCCCATTTTTTCAGCGGCTTTTATCATCGCAAATTCACCGCTGACATTATAAGCGGCCACCGGAAGGTCAAATTCCTCTTTTACCCGGCAGATAATGTCCAAATAGGCCAGCGCCGGTTTCACCATGACGATATCCGCTCCTTCTTCAACATCCATTGAAACCTCACGGATGGCCTCAATGGCATTGGCGGGATCCATTTGATAGGTGCGTCGGTCGCCAAATTGCGGGGCGGAATCCGCAGCACTGCGAAAGGGTCCGTAATAGGCCGAGCAGTATTTGGCCGCATACGACATGATCGGCACCTGGCTGAAATTGTTTTCATCCAAAATATGGCGAATCTCGGCCACGCGACCATCCATCATGTCCGAGGGGGCCACCATGTCGGCGCCGGCTTTGGCATGCGACAATGCCGTACGGGCCAGAAGATCCAGGCTGGCATCATTGTCGATCGTTTCTCCTTCCACCACGCCGCAATGACCGTGGTCGGTATACTGGCACAGGCACACATCGGTAATGACCACCAACTCCGACAGCTTGTCTTTGATGGCTTTAACAGCTTTTTGAACGATGCCGTCGGCAGCGTATGCCCGGGTTCCCAAAGGATCTTTGGCATCCGGTATGCCAAAGAGCATGACTGCCGGAATGCCCAGATTCTTTGCCGAAGTTGCCGTTTTAACCAGCTGGTCAAGGGACAGTTGAAAATGTCCGGGCATGGACTCAATCGGATTGCGGACATTGCGACCCTTGATCGCAAAGAGCGGCAAGATCAGATCATCGACCGTTAAACGGGTTTCACGTATCATGCGGCGAAGGGCCTCATTCTGCCTCAGCCGCCGGGGCCTGTAATCCGGAAATAGCATTCTCGTTCCTTTCCTATCAGATGGGTTCCTCTGTATCTTTTATCTCAAAGTTGAATCCTCACTTCATATAAACAGCGTCTGGCCACTTGTTTTTGGCTCCTGGCTGATGTTCAGAAACAAAGCAGCCAGCAGCGAGCAGCCAGGATCTTAGGATATCTCTTCATCCGTTAAATAACAGGCCGGGTCCGGGGCCCACAAATCGCCGGTGGTGGCTTCAGCGCGAACCCTAAAATTACCGCCGCAAATATCCAGCCAGCGGCAGTCGGCACATCGGCCTTTGACATGCTTTTTCTTTTCTTTGAGCTTTTCCAGCAGTGGATTGGAAAGATCGGCCCAGATTTCTGAAAATGGCCGCTGGCGCACGTTGCCCAGGCTACAATGGCGCCAGAATTGATCCGGGTGGACCTTTCCATCCCAGCTGACACAGCCGATGCCCCGTCCGGAGTTGTTGCCTTCATTCCATTGCAGCAGTTCCAGAACGTCTTTGGCGCGCTGTGGGTCTTCTTTGCGCAATCTTAAATAAAGGTAGGGCCCATCGGCATGATTGTCGACAGTCAACACTTCCTTTGACTTGCCAATATCATGCAGGCGTTTGGTTTCATCGATAATCAGATCGACAGCGGAGCGGGTGGCTTCGTGGCTCAGATCTTCTTTAACCAGCTCGGTACCGCGACCGGCATAAACCAGATGGTAGAAGCACACCCGGGGGATATCCATTTCTTCGATGA
>JASFNW010000081.1:0-22510 GCA_050116835.1 Desulfobacterales bacterium | reverse complement strand
ATCATGAGCAAGAGGAACCGCTGCCAGATGACGCCGTGCACGAGTTAGATGCGTTTTTGGATTCCAAGAAAAAAGCTGCCGGAATGTAACGTGCTTTAATTTCTGCGCGTACGAATAGGAAGGAATTATGACTTCTTTGAGTTTAGATTTTCCTCAAGAGGAGTATCTCAATAGGCAGAAAAAGGTACGCGCCGCCATGCAGGAAGAGGGTATTGAATTACTAATGGTCCATCAACCGGTAAATATAAACTACCTTACTGGCTCCAGAGCTAAGGGGTGGCAAACATATCAGGTGCTATTCTTTCCACTAGAAGAGGGACCGCTCACTTTTCTGACCAGACTGCCGGAGATTCCGGAGGTTCGCGACATGAGCCTGATTGAAGATATCCGCCCTTATGGCGGCAGGGAACCGGAAAACCCTATTGATGTGGTAGGTGGCATTTTGCGGGAAAAAGGCTACCTGAACCTGCGTATCGGCATGGAAGCACCCCAATATTATTTGATTCCAGATGAGTATAATCAACTAAACGCTTTGCTGGGTGATGCCAAGGTCTGTGAGCCGAATACCTTGATACAGGATATCAAGCTGATTCGAAGTCCAGCTGAGTTGGCTTTTATAAAAAAGGCGGTTGCGATGACCGATGCGGGGATGGATACTGCAATAGAAGCCTTAAGCAAGGATAGCACTGAGCATGAAGTGTCAGCTGCCATCCATCAATGTGTTATCAGCATGGGTAGCGACCCTCCAGCAAGCCCTTTAAATATATGTATGGGTGATCGAAGTCATTACTCCCACTGGCAGCCCGATGACATAAAGCTGAAAAAAGGGGATTTTGGCCATATCCAATTTGGGCCTTCGTACAAGAGATATAGCTCCACCATAGGCAGACAACTTTGTTTAGGCAAACCAAATGCTCGTCAATTAGAAATCTATCAGATTGCCAGAGATGCAATTGAGGCGGTAATGGCTAAAATGAAAGAAGGGGTACCTGGGGCAGAAATGCATAAAGTAGCTCGCGATGTTATCAGTAAAGCAGGCATGGATCATGGTCGCATACATTCTACCGGTTATGCTATGGGCATGGCTTTTCCGCCATCATTTGTGGATGCTGGCGTACTAGATGGCGATAGCAAATATATTCTCAAGGCCAATATGGTGGTGGCTGTGGAACCTCCGGTTTTTAGCTGGGATGAGCGCATTGGTGCCCGCTTAATACAAAATGTCCTGGTAACCGAGACCGGTGTAGAACAGCTTCCCAATACCCCGTTGGACCTGATTGAAATACAATGATCCATGTGCTGGGAGTATTTCAGGCATCCACACCGAAATTTGTCAAAAAGTATGAAAACCTGGCGGAAAAAACCAGCGCGGCTTTCAAGCAATATGTTGAAGAGGCTCGCAGCGGCCAATTTCCCCAAAAAAAATAGAACATGCATACAATATGATGGAAGGAGAGCTTCCGAAACTTAAGAACCTGCTGGATAGCATAGAGTAACCCCATTCGAAACAGCTGATCACGACCATAGGGAGGTTATCATGTCTGATGTTTTGAACAAGATCCGTGAATTTATGGAAAAAGAGGGTATCCCCGGTAGGGATGCTTGGGAAATTCCCACATCCGAAAAAACATTTGCCGACGGCGCCAATTTTCGAATCGAGATCGCCGGCGTTGAACGGGCATCCACCATGGAAGCTCTTATCGATGAGGCCAACAGGCGCCAGCTTACCATTCATCGGGCCATCGCCGCTGTGGGTGGATCCACCTTTTGCGATTTTCAGGAACTCAAAGATATGGCCCAAATGGCTCACGATGAAAACATCGAGATGATCATGACCGTCGGGCATCGCAAGGGATGGGATGCGGGATCCAAGGAGATCTCCACCTCGGAAGGCGCCATGCAAGGCTTCCGTCTGCGGGGTTCCGACAATATTTCCTATCACATTGCCGATATCATGCGAAATATAGAAGCCGGACACAGAGGATTCCTGGTGTATGATGAAGGCGTGCTTTTTCTCCTGAACAAAATGCGAAAAGAGGGATTGATTCCAGAAGAGACCATTTTCAAGTTTTCGGTTTTTGGTGGTTATTGCAGCGCGGCGGGGGCCAAGGTGATTGAAACGATGGGTGCCAACTCCATGAATCCCATTTCGGATGTGTCACTTCCGATTCTGGGTTCTATTCGCCAAGCAGTGGATATCCCCTTAGATGTTTACATCATCATCGTGGATGCTTTCGGTGGCATGTTCAGAGCGTATGAGACACCCGAGATCGCGCGAGTGGCTTCGCCGTGCTATTTCAAATTCGAGCCCGGCACATCGGAAGGAGATATCTATAAGCCTTGGATGACGGAAGATTGGCACCAGGGGCTTGTCCGGGAGAAGGTTAAAATTGCTTCCATCGTGATGGAAATCATGCAGCGGCATGCTCCGGAGTTAAAAATATCCCCAAAGGGACCTGCAGACCTCGTGTTACCGGCATCTGCTTGAACCATAGCTCAAATCGTATTCATTGAACGGTTCTTAAAAACAGATTAAGGGATAAGGAAAATAGCGTATGTCAGCATCGAACTTTCTTGCCGAGCGTACCCACCAAATTGAATGGTCGGGCATTCGCATTATGTTTGCCCTGGCGGACGAAATCCCGGATATTGTCAACCTGGGTATTGGACAGCCTGACTTCGACACCCCGGAATTTATCCGCGATGCCGCCAAACAGGCGCTCGATGCGGGCTACACCCGCTATCCGCCGGCGAAAGGCTTTGAGGATCTGCGTCAGGCAATCGCGGAAAAACTGAAATCCGAAAACGGCATCGTTGCCGATCCCGACACAGAAATCTACGTGGCCGTAGGCGCCATGCAGGTGATTTTCAATACGTGCCTGCACATGCTCAATCCAGGCGACGAAGTTGTTGTCATCGATCCGGGATACGATTACTACTCACAGATACGGCTGTTCGGCGGCGTACCGATACCCGTTCCGGCCTACGAGTCAAACCAGTTTAAAGTCGACCCCGCTGATATCGAATCCGTTATCTCGGATAAGACCAAATTGATGATTATCAACACGCCCTCCAATCCGACCGGCGCAATATTTGATGAGGCCATACTGCACGGCATTGCGGATATAGCTATCAAGAATGACATATGGGTGCTATCAGATGAACCCTATGAGCATATCCTCTTTGACGGCCATCGGCATAGCAGTATTGGATCTTTCGACGGCATGGCGCAGCGGACCATCTCGGCCTTTACGCTTTCAAAATCATATGCCATGACCGGCTGGCGGGTTGGTTATACCGCTGCGCCAAAAGCGGTCATCGATGAGATGGAAAAGCTCATGGAACACATGGTATCGGGTGTCACGGCCGTTGCCCAGCGCGCCGCCCTGGCAGCCATTACCGGCCCCCAGGACTGTGTTCAAGAGATGGTAGCCACCTATGACAAAAGGCGTTATCTGGTTTACGAGGGGCTCAACGCCATTGACGGAATTCAGTGTCTCAAACCGGAATCGACCTTTTATGCCTTTCCGAATATTTCATCGACCGGTCTTTCCTCCTGGGATTTCGCCAAATATCTAGCCAAGGAGCATAAAGTGGCAGTCGTCCCGGGCAGCATTTTCGGAAGTGCGGGTGAAGGTTATATCCGACTATCTTTCGCGGCCAGCATGGCGCAGCTTGAAAAAGGGATTGCGCGCATCAAGCGCGGTGTCGAGTCATTGTGAGCTAAATAAATTTATCCTGTACAGAGCGTCAGTATGTCTAAAAAAGAATTTTCAGAGGAAGAATTTGAACAAAGACACGCCAAGCTAAGAACGGCCATGGCGGAAGCTCAGATCGATATGCTGCTGGTGACTTCGCCCATCAGTATTCATTGGCTTCTTGGGTCGCGGGCGAAAAGCTACCAGGAGTTTCAATGCCTGTTCTTTCCGCTGGAGAAGAAACCTCTGGCCATCATTACCCGGATGGCAGAGGTGGCAGAGTACCGTGATACAAGCCTTGCTGACGAAGTATTTGGCTGGGGCGGCCGCGAGCCCCAGAAACCGATAGAAATGGTAGAACAGGTCGTGCAAACCAAAAGGCTCAACGGCCTTCGAATCGGTCTTGAGGTCCCTTATTATTATCTGGGTATCTACGACTATTTAGATCTTAAAAGCTATCTTGGGGAGTCATTGGTGGTTGAAGATCCTGATTTTGTCGCCAGACTCAAGCATGTCAAATCACCACAGGAGTTGATTTACATAAAAAAAGCCGCTGAGATCGGTGATGCGGGTCTGCAGAGGTGCGTAGAGGTGATTCGTGAAGGCATGACCGAAATCGAGTTAAGCGCCGAAATCACCCATACATTGCTCAAGATGGGCAGCGATGCCACCCCCAGCCCCATGAACATCGCCAGCGGAGAAAGAAATTGCTATCCACACGCAATGCCCACCCATCGGAAAATAAAAAAGGGGGATGACATCAATACCGAATGGGGCTCTGTCTATCGAAGATATGTCAGCACGGTCGGCCGGCAAATGTGTCTCGGCACCCCCAGCTCCAGGATTCAGGAACTTTATAATATCGTCCGCAAAGCCAGTGATGCAGCCATTGCCGAGGTGAAACACGGTGTACGGGCATCAGTTCCACATGCCGCCGCCAAAAAAGTTATTGCAGATGCGGGCATGGACGCATATCGGACACACCTGACAGGCTATAGCCTGGCATCTGGCTATCCACCTTCCTGGTGCGATTCCCTCGAGTTATTTGGCGGGAGTGACAAAATTCTCGAGGCCGGAATGGTCATCACCATAGAACCGCCGATTCATATCCATAAAGAGGGAATCGGTGTTAGAATTATCGACAACGTTTTGGTGACAGAAACAGGCGCAGAAATACTATCAGGCTTCACAAGAGACTTAATTTCACTTTAAGGATCAAAGCAATCACATAAAAGAAAGGAAGTTATCATGAGGCGTAGCATCCAAGCCGGAAAATATAATACCGGTGGCATCACCTTCGAGGTCCTCAGCGAATCGGATATGGATCGAATTCATGCAGCGACGCTGGAGGTCCTCTGGCAGAATGGCGTATTTGTCGAGGATGAAGAAGCCCTATCCGTATTTGACGGTGGCGGCGCCAAGGTCGATCCGAAAACGAAAATCGTAAAAATTCCACCTCATGTACTGGAAGATGCTGTCAGTTCCGCTCCAGAAACCGTCATCTTGGCAGGTCGAACGCCGGACCGTGACGTTGTGGTTGATATGAATCGGGTTTTATTTGATCCTTTTGGCGAAGGGATTTTGATGGTTGATCCGCAGACGGCCGAGCTAAGAGAGACCACCAAGGCGGATCTAGCTGAAGGCACCCGCTTGATGGACTATCTCGAGAATATGGATATCTGTCACCGGATTATGGGCTCGCTCGACGTTGCCCAGGAAGCGGCTGCAGCTCACAATGCCGAGGCCATGCTCTTAAACACCACCAAGCACTGTTTCATCGGGCCCCAGAGCGGATATCTGGCCAAGAAAATTTTGGAGATGACGGCGGCTGTTGTCGGAGGAAAAGAGAAGCTTGCGGAGCGGCCGATCATGACTTTCGGCACGGCTCTGGTCACGCCGCTAAAAATGATCAAAGATTTCTGTCAAATTATCATGGCGACGTCCCGATCCGGATTGCCGGTTGAAATACTGGGTCAGGGCATGGCAGGCGGTTCGTCTCCGGTTACCCTTGCAGGGGCACTGGTTATGCACAACGCAGAAGTCCTCTCGGGAGTTGTTCTCAGCCAGTTGACACAAAAGGGGGCACCCTGCTTTTACGGAAGCTCCACCTGCAGTATGGATCTGAGATATGGCTCTGCCGTGGTCGGAAATCCAGAAACCGCCCTGCTCAGTGCCGCAACCGCTCAGTTGGCACGCAAATACCTGCTGCCCAGCTGGATCGCAGGCGGGTAGAGCGACAGCAAGATCGCCGATGTCCAGGCAGGGCATGAGAAAACCCTCACCCTCTTATTACCAGCGTTGGCAGGTGCCAACATGATTTATGGGGTGGGACAGCTCGAAACTGGCATCGCAGTGGACTACGGTCAGCTCGTAATCGACGATGAGTTTATCGGCATGATCAAATACGTACTCAGGGGTATCCCGGTCAATGACGAGACCCTTGCCGTGGATGTGATACGGGAAATCGGACCCCACGGCCATTTTCTGGGCCACGATCATACCTTTAAACACATGAAGACCGAGCAGACGCATCCGGATCTGATCGATCGGCGCGGACGGAAGGATTGGGAAAGCGCCGGTAGTCAGAGCCTTTACGACAAGGCCTGGGAAAAGGCCAGACATATACTAAAGACCCATCAGCCGGAACCGCTTCCGCCAGATGTCGTTTCCTCTATCAGAGCCATCGTTGAAGAGGCTGAAGAAGAATTATGCATCTCGAAATAATAAAAAAAGAAAGAGGTGAGTGCGATGTCCCTGTTTACCAATGACGAATATCTTGAAAGACTGCACAAAACAAAAAGCTCCATGACTGAAGCCAAAATGGATGTATTGGTGGTCTCTGATCCGGCCAACATGAATTACCTGACCGGTTACGACGGCTGGTCGTTTTACGTACCCCAATGCGTCGTGGTTGCGGTAGACGCAGATCAACCGGTGTGGATCGGACGCGGCATGGACGCCGCCGGTGCCAAACATACAACCTTTTTACATCCGGACAACATAATCGGCTATCCGGACGATTATGTCCAGAATCCGATCAAGCATCCCATGAATTTTGTGGCCGATGAAATCAAACGCCGCGGCTGGGAAAAGCGGTCCATCGGTGTCGAAATGGACGCCTATTATTTCAGCGCCCGCGGTTTCCAGGCATTCCAGAAAGATCTTCCTCAGGCCCAAATCAAAGATGCCAACCTGCTGGTCTCTTGGGTGCGGCTGGTGAAATCCGAGACCGAAATCAGCTACATGCAGCAAGCCGGCAAGATTTCCGAAAAGGTGATGCAAACCGCCCTGGACAATTTATCGCCGGGTGTGCGCGAATGCGACGTCGTGGCCGCTGTTTACCAGGCCCAGATGTCGGGCACCGAGGAATTCGGTGGAGATTATCCCGCCATCGTGCCCATGATGCCCACCGGAGAGAAAACCTCGGCACCCCATCTGACCTGGACCGACGAGCCGTATAAAAATAATCAGGCTGTAAACCTGGAGTTGGCCGCCTGCCGGCATCGTTATCACGCGCCACTGGCCCGAACCGCATACCTCGGGAACAACCCACCCCAAAAGCTGGCAATTCTGGCCGAACATACGGTCGAAGGCCTGAATCTGACGCTGGACGCGATCAAGCCCGGTCTGCGGTGCGAGGAGGTCGAGCTGGTCTGGCGGCAACATATCGCCAAGGCTGGCCTGGAAAAGGAATCACGTATCGGCTATGCTATGGGTTTGAACTACCCGCCCGACTGGGGTGAGCACACGGCCAGTCTGCGGCCTGGTGATAAAACTGTGCTGGCCCCCAACATGACCTTTCACATGATTCTGGGCATGTGGATGGACAACTATGGCTTCGAGTGCAGCGAATCCTTTCACGTCACCGAAGATGGCTGCGAAACCTTTGCTGATTTTCCGCGCAAGCTGTTTCGGATAACCTAAATGGGACACGGTGCGCAATGATCTATAGCACGCAAAACGGTCAGGTCAGTTCCGGTGAGGCAATCGGCATCTTGCTGCTCGAAACTTCGGTGCCGTTTATTCCCGGGGATGTCGCCAACGCCACCACCTACACGTTTCCGGTAAGGTTTCAAATTGTCAAAGGCTACAGTGTTGAGCGGGCATTGAACAAAGACCCATCGGTGTATAAAGATCTCCGTGAAGCGGCTATGACCATGGTGCACCAGGGGGTGCGCGCCGTGACAGGAGATTGCGGATTCATGGGAATCCACCAGAAAAAACTTGCCCGCGAGCTTGGGGTTCCGGTGTTTTTGTCGAGCCTGCTTCAGATTCCGTTTATCTCCGCTCTGATCGGCGAGGACGCGAAGGTAGGCATTATTACGGCCGACTCAAAAAGTCTGAATGCCGGTTTATTGGCAGCAGTCGGTGTGACCGACACCACAAATTTGGTCATTGGCGGACTGGAGGATTGTCAGCAGTTTTACCGGTTTGCTATTGAAGAAACAGGCGCGTTGGATGCCGAGGCGGTTGAAAAAGAGGTGGTCGACATCGCCCGGAATATGGTTGCTGAACATCCGCAGATTCGCGCGCTTTTATTAGAATGCAGTCTCCTGCCGCCGTACGGTGCTGCTGTTCAGGAGGCCGTAAATTTACCGGTGTTCGATTACGTAACCATGATCTATTTTGTCTTTTCGGCTGTGGTCAAACAACGATACATCGGATTTATATAGTTCTGAAAATGATAACCAGCTATCGCACCACAATTCATGTTTTATGATTGATGATGGTGCCCTGCCCGAGGGCACAGCCATGCTTTGAAAGGGCATTGAATTTTTTCAAAAATGCAAATAGTTTGAAATGCCCTGAACATAAAAGGGGGGTGATATTAAACTTAAATAAATACCTGCTGATGTGTAAAACAATCCTGATAAATGAAAGGAGAATTTGTTATGAAAAAGGCTTTTTGTGTGATCGTCGTCTCGATGCTCTTAATTTTCGTCGGTGCTGCCGGCGCCGCAGAATATACAGGCAAGGCCATTAAAGCGCGGCTGGCATCCGAGGAGATCGAGGGTGATTTTATGACCGTCTGGGCCAGAAATTTCTCTGACCACATGAAAAAATGGTCCGGCGGAAAGATCGATATTAATGTGTATCCTTACGGCACATTGGGTGCCACCGGCGATATCAACGAGCTTTGTCAGCTTGGCGTCGTAGAATATGTCTTTTCGGATTATGCCTGGATCAGTTCATTCGTACCCCAGGCCCAGGTCCTGGCACTGAACTACCTGTTTCCGACTGAAAAAGTACCGGAAGTGCTGGACTGGATGGCCAGAAACGGCGAGTTCATGCCGCTGATGGAAAAAGCTTTCAGAGAAAACGGTATGGTGCCGCTTTCGATCATGTTTGAAGGCTGGCAGTGGCTGACTTCCAAAAAGCCGGTCAATTCACTGGATGACATGAAGGGTCTCAAACTGCGCCTGATGTCTTCCAAACTGCTCGTGGAAGACTACAAGGCCTACGGGGCTGCGCCGACGCCCATGAGCTACGGCGAAGTTTACAGCGGACTTCAGATGGGACTGATTGATGCCCAGGTCAACCCGCTTTTTGCCATCCACAGCATGAAGTTCTACGAGGTACAGGACCACGTTACCCAGCTGAAAAGCGAGCCGTTTGTCGGCATTCCCACCGTCAATCAGAAGTTTTTTGACAACCTGCCGGAAGAAGTCCAGCAGGAGATGCGCAAGTTCTGGATCGATGCCATCATTCCGGCCGGGAAATGGATCACGGAAAGAAATGCCAGTGATATGGAAAAAATGAAAAAAGCCAAACCCGGGTTGAAATTCACCGTGTTGGATGATGCGACCATTGCCAAGTTCAAGGCTCAGGCTGAAACGGTATATCCCAAGTATATCGAAATCGGCGGGAAAGGATCCCAGGCAATGCTCGATGCCCTGCTCAAAGACATTGAAAATGCCAAAAAAGCATTAAACATTCAATAGTACAGGTTGAGGCGCTGCAGTAGCGCGTTTGCTGCAGTGCCCCCACCTTATAACCGTCGAGGCCGAGTCATGAATGAGGGAAATGAAAAGCAAAAAGCATTGACCTTTTTTCAGCAGCTCAACCGGTATATCGGTGTGCTGGTCAATGCGATTGAAGTGTCGATTCTGGTTTTTTGCGTCGCATCGCTCGGAATCCTGCTGATCACCAATGTGTTTGCCCGCACCTTTTTTCAAAGCATCTATTTTGCCGAAGAGGTGTCAAAATTCCTTGTGATGCTGACCACGTTCACCGGCGTGAGCTATGCGGTCAGAAAGGCGCGGCATATCCGCATGGGCGCATTTCTGGACGCCATGCCCCAAACAATGGAGAAGGTATTTATCATTATCATCTCGATTGTCAGTGCTGTTGTTATGGGGATCATGACATGGTTTTCCTACCAATACCTGATCAACGCGATGGACATGGGGCACATGACCCCTGCGTTAAGAGTGCCGAAATGGACATTTTATGTGATCATTCCCCTCGGATTCGGCCTGGCATGTATTCAGTATATCCGAACGATCATCAAAAACTTCACCGAAAAGGAACCCTGGCAGTCGCCGGATCAACAGAGCGAATACGAAGATGAAGAGATCGGGGGGGTAGCATTATGACACTTTTTGGAATCAGCCTGGCATCCATGCTATTGTTCGGATTCCCCTTTATGGTGACTCTTCTGGGCTCACTGATACTGTATGTGTACGTCTACATGCCCGACTTTGCGCCGAAACTGGTGACGACAATGGTCCAGCAAGTCATTACAGGGGTGACACCACCGGCACTGGTGTGTGTGCCGATGTTTATTCTGTCGGCCAGCATCATCACATCCGGGGAATCCGCCGGCCGATTGATAAAGATGATCAAAGCCTTTGTCGGCCATCTGCCGGGTGGACTGCCGATTACGACCAATTCAAGCTGCACACTCTTCGGTGCAGTTTCCGGATCAACACAGGCAACTGTGGCCGCTATCGGCGGCACCATGCGCCCGATGCTGCTGGAAGCCGGATATCCCAGCTCTTTTACGCTGGGCCTGATCATTAATTCCAGTGATATCGCATTTTTGATTCCACCCAGTATCGGGTTCATTGTTTACGGTGTTGCCACCAGTACCTCCATCGGCATGCTGTTTCTGGCCGGTGTCTTTCCGGGTCTGATGATCCTACTGATGTTTTCGATTTATTGCTATTTCTATTCCAAGACCAAAAAGGTCGGGGTGCTCCCCAAAGCGAGCTGGGCCGAACGAATGGCAGCCGTCAAGGACGGGCTTCCGGTCATGGGATTTCCGGTCATTATCGTCGGTGGCATTTATGCCGGCTATTTCAGCCCGACGGAGGCTGCTGCCGCTTCTGTTTTCTATGCATTGTTTCTGGAGATCGTCGTCTACAGAAGCCAGACACTGAGCCGCATCGTTGACTCTTTTTTGCAGACCGGGGTGATTACCGGTGTGGTCTTTATTCTGGTCGGCGCCGGACAGGCGTTTTCATGGATGATTGGATTTATGCAAATTCCCCAGCAGCTCCTGCCGCCGCTTTTCGGCCCTGATCCGTCGATGTTGCGGGTGATCACGATTGTTGTTGTTGTGTATTTTGTGGCCTGCATGTTTGTGGACCCCATCGTCGCCATATTCATCTTGAGCCCGATTTTTCAGCCTTACGTGGTCAGTGCGGGTGTTAATCCGATTTTACTGGGAACGCTGGTAACACTTCAGGCCGCCATCGGTTCGGCAACACCACCATTTGGGTGTGACATATTTACGGCCCAATTGATATTCCGGCGGCCATATCTGGAGGTCATCGGTCACGCTTTGCCGTTTATTCTGATACTGATACTGGCAACGATTATCCTGATCGCCTTTCCCGAAATTGCTTTGTTTCTGCCGAACCTTGCGCTGGGTGGGTAATTCAATTTTAGAGGGCTTTAATGAAAGCAATGCCGACAATGCAGGATGCGTATCGAGCGCATTCACGCATAAAGCCGCTGATCTGGCAGACACCCCTGGTCGCATCTTCTGTCTTGGCTGAAAAAACCGGTGCCCGGGCGGTGCACCTGAAGCTGGAATGCTTGCAGAACAGCGGATCATTTAAAGTCAGGGGGGCGGCCAACAAGATTTTAAGCCTCAGTGACCGGGAAAGACAAAAGGGTGTGATCACTTTTTCCACGGGCAATCACGGCAAGGCAGTTGCTTATGTGGCCGCCCGGGTCGGCATAAGGGCTGTGGTCTGTCTGTCAGAGCATGTTGCCGCCCACCGGGCGAAAATGATCGAGGCACTCGGCGCGGAAATTTCTTTAAAAGGCCGTTCACAGGATGAAGCCGAAAAAAATTACCAACGGTTGATGGCCTCGCGGGATCTGGTTCCGGTCGTACCGTTTGACGATCCGCTGATTATTGCCGGCCAGGGAACCACAGCGCTTGAAATACTGTCGAAGCTTCCCGATACAGATGTTTTAATGATCCAAATCTCGGGGGGCGGTCTGCTGACAGGGATGGCAATGGTTGCTAAATCCATCAATCCCGACATCCATGTGGTGGGGCTTTCGCTTGAGCAGTCTCCGGCGATGCTGGAGAGTCTCAAAGCCGGTGCGCCCGTACAGGTAGAAGAAAAAGATTCAATAGCGGATGCGCTCCTGGGAGGCATCGGCATCGACAACCAATACACGTTGCTGATGGTAGAAAAATTTGCCGATGAACACCTGCTGATTTCTGAAGAGGACATAAAAGATGGAATGTTTTATATTTTTGACAAGCAGCGATTGATTGTGGAAGGTGCCGGAGCCGTGGCTATCGGAGCACTGATCAATAAAAAGATCGATGTCAGCGGTAAAAAGATTGTGGCCCTGCTTTCTGGGAGCAATATTGATACGGGTCAATATATTCGCACGATCCAAAGCAGATTCACCAATTGGGTCAAATCATGATTCGCTTTTTCCTTACCTCGCATGCAAGGAGGCCAGCCATGAAGCGACAAACAGTGCTCATGTCCGTATTTTTAGCATGCGCCGCAGGCGCACTCATCTTCGGATTTGCGGATCGGGTCGACGCGGTTAAATACCTGTGGCAGGTGGCGCTGGAAGAAATCGAAGGCAGTATGCAGCATGAGTATGCTAAAAAGTTTGTCCAAATTGTCGAGGAAAAATCGCAAGGGCAGATTCGCTGTAAAATCCACCTCTATGGCGAGCTCGGTACGTCAGGAGAGATCACAGAACTTTTGCAAAGGGGAGATTTGCACTTTGCCTTCCAATCCCCCGGGCACCTGGGTTCTTATATTCCCGAGGTCCAGGTCTTTTCCATTCACTACCTTTTTCCAACGGATTCCGCGCTCCTCGAAAAAATATTGCGCAAAGGGCCCCATACGTACAAAGCTCTCCAAAAATATTACCGAAAACACAAACTGGAACTTCTATCCATTGTCCAAGAGGGCTGGCAAATTTGGACCGCCAATAAACCCTTGCGCAAACCGGTCGATTTCGAGGGTATTACGTTTCGAGTGATGTCTTCACCGCTTCTCATCACTGCTTACCGCCTATATGGTGCTTATGTCATCACGGTCCCCTACAGCGAGATCTACGACAATCTCGCGCTCGGCAGGATTGATGCCGAAACACAGCCGTTTTTTGCCATCCAGGAGATGAAATTCTACGAAGTCCAAGAGTATTTGATCAAAGCCAATCAATTGCCATTTATCAGTACTTTTGCCGCCAATCAAGAGTTCATCAAAGGACTGCCGCAGGACATTCGCATCATAATAAACGATGCCATCGAAGGCGCCAATGAAACCATTTTTGATTACGAGCCCGAGTTGAATAAGAAACGCAGGAAGATGATTTTGGATGCCAAGCCATCTATAACATACATTGAATTGACGGAGGCGGAAATCAACGCCTTTAAGGAAAAATCTAAGAAACTCCGACATAAGTACCTGGAGATGGGAGGTGAGGGAGCAAAAGAGGTTTTAGATGCTGTGATCAAAGACTTATCGTGGGCAAAAAAACAAAAAGATTAAAGGAGATAGCAGAAATGCAAAAAGCAACTTTTGGCTGGCGGGCGCGGATCGGAATTGTTTATCCGGCCTCCGGCCTGGCGGATATGGAATACTACGCCTTATGCCCTCCGGGTGTATCGGTGCACATCACCCGCACCAGTATGCCGGATGAAGGCTGCGTGACCCTGGAAAGCATGCAGGAAGTCGCCGAATGTAATCTCTTCAACCAGCATGCTGCCGATCTGGCCACGGTTCGGCCGCACGTGATTGTCTGGATGTGCACTTCCGGCAGCTTCAGCTGCGGACCCGAGTGGGATGAGAATTTGTGCACGATGTTGTGCGAAGGTGGCCGCTGCGCTGCAACCACCACTTCCTCAGCGTTGATTGCGGCCATGCAGGCCCTGGGTGTCAAAAAAGTGTCCCTGGCCACCCCTTATGAACCGCGGCTGAATCAAAAACTCATTGAGTTTATAGAGCATTTTGGCGTTGAGGTTGTTAACCATTCAGGCTTGGGTCTGACGCAGGATTGGGATATCGGGCGACTCGATCCTGCCACTTTAAATGACCTGGTCCACAAGGTCGATACTGATGAAGCCGAGGCGGTGTTCGTAAGCGATACCGGTATCGTGCTGAGCCCCATTGCCGAAGTGCTGGAGCAGGATCTGGGTAAACCGGTATTCAGTGCCAACATGGCCAGCATGTGGCATGCCCTGCAATTGGCCGGTGTGAAGGATAATCTGCCGAATGTCGGCAGCTTATTTCGCCTAAAATGATCGTTTTATTTAATTGCGCCAGTGATTATGTTTAGGGAGGATTGATCTTGAGAGTTATCGAGACAGATGTACTGGTAATCGGCACGGGTGGAGCTGGGCTGTATGCCGCCATCCGCGCTTCTGAAGCCGGACGGCGTGTGACCATTGTGGACAAAGGATTGGTGGGGCGCAGCGGTGGCACGGTGAGCGGCGCCGGTGTTTCGGCTGTGGGTCCCTGGAGTGAGTCCGGTGATTCTGTGGATGTTCACTTTCGCGATACGGTTGTGGGTGGATCCTACTTGAGCGACCAGCCCTTGGTTCGCGTGCTGACCGCCGAAGCACAGGACCGGGTCAAGGAGATGGAGAACTGGGGGCTTTGCTTCGATAAAACGCCAGATGGACGCTACGTACTGGACCGTGCCGGCGGGCACAGCTACCCGCGTGTCATGGCGATCAGCGACCGTGTGGGGCTTCAAATGACGAAAGTGCTCCGCGCCCAGCTGCTCCGCCGGGGAGTGGATCACCACCCGGATGTTGACATGACGCGTCTTTTTACCCGAGACGGTAGAATCGTCGGCGCTTTAGCGGTGGATTTGGGCAATGGTGACATCATCCAGTTCAATGCGCCGGCGGTTGTGTTAGCCACCGGTGGCGTAGGACAGCTCTATCCGGTCACCAGCAACTCCATTAAAGTCACCGGGGATGGTCTGGCTTTGGCTTTGGAAGCCGGCGCCAGCCTGATCAACATGGAACAGGTTCAGTTTTATCCCTGTGGGCTGGTACATCCACCCTCCCTGTATGGTTTTATTCTCGGGATACAGGAGTACGCCAAACTCTATAACGTCCATGATGAACGCTTCATGGCCAAATACGAACCCGAGCTGTTGGAGCACGTTACCCGGGATCGGCTGGCCCGTGGGATTTACACCGAAATTGCCGAGGGTCGCGGTACTCAACATGGCGGCGTATTTCTGGATGCGACTGAAGTGCCCGAAGAGACGCTAAAAAGCTTCATGTACGAAAGAGAAATGTGCGCCGAACGGGGCTTTGATTATCATGAGAAACGGGTTGAAATTGCACCATCGGCCCATTTCTTTATGGGCGGCGTGGCCATCGACTGCGATGCACAGTCGACTGTTTCCGGTCTGTTTGCCGCTGGTGAAGTCTCCGGTGGGGTTCAGGGCGGCAACCGTCTCAGCGGCAATAGCTTGTCCGAAATTCTGGTATTCGGATCACGCGCTGGAGCAAGTGCTGCACAGTATTCAGACCGGACGGATCGCCGTATGCCGGACAAAGATCAGGTGGCCGAAGAGTCAGCGCGCATACAACAGCTTCTCGAAAGAGGGGTATCGGAACTGACAGCTGCTCAGGCCAAGGAGCGCTTGCGGGCCGTCATGCAAGAGTATGCATATGTCTCACGGACCGTCAAAGGCTTGGAAACAGCCCGGCAGTCATTGCAGGAAATTGAACAGGAGATGCTCCCCCGCATCGGCCTCAGCGGAACAGGCTTGCATCAAAACTATAGCCTCCTGGCGTACCTGGACATGGAAAAAATGGTAAAAGTGGCCCGCATGATCGTTGCGGCCGCCCTGACAAGAAAAGAAAGCCGCGGGGCCCATTATGTGGAAGACTTTCCCGAGCCGGATACGACGTCGCCTCCCTACTGCACCGTTATCGAGATAGATGAGAGTGCCTCGGAACTGAGAGCCGGGGTAAGACCTGTTGACATGACAGAAATTCAACCATGACAAACCAAAAACAATAGCAGCGTAAAGGCGGACCCATGGCCAAGACCTTTAAAGTAGAGATAGATCGATATCAAGAAGAACAAACGCCGGCATCATATGTGCAAACCTATGAACTGGAACATTATCCCAGCCAGACCGTTCTGGAAGTGCTGGTGGAAATTCAAAATTCCCAGGACGACAGTCTATCCTTTCGTTCTTCCTGTGAGGCCGGCAAATGCGGCAGCTGCGCAGTCGAAATGAACGGCAAGCCAGTGCTGGCCTGCCGAACCCTGGTGGATGGCAACGATCTTCACATCGGACCGCTGCCAAGCTTTCCGGTCATCCGAGATCTGATCGTGGACCGGGAGCGCTACGAATTGGGGTTTGTAAAAACCCTTTCCTACGGAGGAACCGCAAAAGGCGGGCCCCAACCGGCGGCGGCCTTACCCGAATCTGAAATTGACTATCCGAACCTGGCCCGCTGTATCGGTTGTCTAGTCTGCAATGCCGCCTGCCCGGTGGCGGGTGAAATGGATGACAGCTTTCCCAGCCCGGCGGTTATTGCTGAGGTCCTGTCATCCGGCGTCCGAATTGATAAGCAAGGTAAAAAGCACGCGCCTATCGAAGGTAATATCGATTTCTGCAGCCTGTGCTTGAATTGCCAGGTTGTCTGTCCTTCCGGCGTGGCCCTGAACCGCATCAACACCCAGGCCAAAGACGCCTACGCCCGCCAGAAAGGTCGCAGCCTGCGGGATTGGATGCTGGGTCGCGCCGAGCTGATGGGCAAACTGGGCAGCCTGTGGCCGTCTGTGAGTAACCGCCTTATGAAAAACGTCCCCCTGCGCCGCGGCATGGAGGCGGCCCTGGGCATCAGCCGCAAGGCTGAAATGGTGCCATATGCCCGATCGTTCAACCACTGGTTTAAGCGCCGTTTTCCCAAGATCACCGCCGCCGCCGCCAAACGCAAGATCGTTTATTTTGTGGGGTGTTATACGCATTACAGTGACACCGATCCGGGCAAGGACGCGATTACCGTTTTGGAGCAACTGGGGTGCCACATCGAAGTCCCGCAACAGAATTGCTGCGGGTTGCCGTTGATCGCCGGCGGTGATATGGATGCCGCCCGCAAGCTGGCGGAAGCCAATATTGCTGCACTGCAACCCTGGTGCGACCGCGGCTACGATATCATTGCAAGCTGCACCAGCTGCAGCCTGATGCTCAAACACGAATACCTGGAAGTGCTGGGGCTTGAACAGGCGGCCGATTTAGCGGCCCGCACCTATGATCTGGGCGATTACCTGCGTCGCCTGTTGGAAACTGAAGAATGGCAGCCTGATTTTAACCCCGTACCGCTAGTGGCCGCCTATCACACGCCGTGTCATCTGCGGGCGCAGAAAGTCGGTTTGCCGCTCATTGACATACTGAAAAAAATCCCCGATTTCAAAGTCGAGGTCTTAGACGCAGCCTGCTGCGGCCAGTCCGGAAGCTATGGTTTCAAAGCCGAGAAACACGACATCAGCACCGCCGTGGGCGGGCATCTGTCCAAGTCTTTAAATGCACTGACCCCCGATATCGCTTTGAGCGAATGCGGGCCGTGCCAGGTCCGCATGCACGGGATGTCGGGTCTGCCGGTGGCCCATCCGATTTCCATTCTTCTACGGGCGTTGGACCGGCCGGGCCCATAGTGTCAAGCCGATACGGGTGGTAGTCAACGGTATCAAAGGAGGAAGCCATGTCTTGGAGAGCTAAACTGGGAATCATTTACCCTGCTGACGGTGCCCTGGATCACGAATACTGGCAATTGGTTCCCAGTGGGGTGAGCGTCCACTTTACGCGTATCAGTGTTCCTCAGGAAGAACAAACACTGGCGGTATTGGAGGCCCAAACGGAAACTGAGGATATTGACAAGGCTGCGGCCGACCTGAATGTCATTCGCTTGGATGCCATCGCCTATGCATGTACTTCGGGTAGTTTTGTACACGGCATAGGCAGTGATATGAAGATTATTGAACGCATGGAAAACGCCGGCGGTGTCCCCTGTACCACTACCACGACAGCTGCGGTGCGTGCCTTGAAAGCGCTCGAATCTAAAAAACTTTCTGTGGTTACCCCCTACCCTGACGAAATCAACCAGCGTTTAACATCATTCCTAGGAGCTAGCGGCTTTGAGGTTCTGAAAATCAAGGGTTTAGGATTGTACCGTGAGATCTTCAACCAACCTGCCGGCGCAGCCTACCAGTTGGCACGAGAAGCCGATGCCAGCGCGGCAGATGCCATTTTTATCAGCTGTACCAACTTTCGCAGCGTTGAAGTGCTGCATGTATTGGAACAAGATTTGGGCAAACCGGTTCTAAGTGCCAACCAAGTAACCGTATGGGATTTGTTGCGACTTGCTGGCGTTAATCCCGACAATGAGAAATACGGGAAGCTATTTCAATCCAAAGAGGTCAACGATGGAAATTTCAGAAGCGGTGTTAGCCATAAGCGATGAAGTGATTGCCCTGCGGCGTGACTTCCACCAATATCCGGAACTGGGCGATGAAGAATTTCAAACCGCCGAAAAAATTGCAGATTATTTGCGTAACTGCGACCTAGCGGTGCAGACCGGTGTAAATAAAACCGGTGTAGTGGGCTTATTGAAGGGCGCAGAACCCGGTCCGACCCTTCTGCTGCGTGGGGATATGGACGCCCTGCCCATCAAAGAAGAATGCGAAGTCCCCTACCGTTCTGGAGTTGACGGCAAGATGCACGCTTGCGGCCATGACGGTCATATGGCTATGCTGCTAGGGGTGGCCAAAATCCTGTCGCAACAGCGGGACACCCTGCGGGGAAATGTGAAATTTATATTTCAACCCAACGAGGAAAACGGTGGGGCTTTGCCCATGATCGAAGAGGGGGTATTAGATAAGCCGCATGTTGATGCATGTTTAGGCGTTCATCTTTGGAGCCCCATCGAAACCGGAAAAATTGCTGCGAGCCCAGGGCCGGTGATGGCGGGGATGTATTACTTCGAGATAAGTATCATTGGGCGGGGTGGGCATACGGCGACTCCTCAGAGCTCTGTGGACCCGATCATCACTGCCGCAGATGTGGTTCAAACGATTCAGACCATTCAAACACGCGAAATAGATGTACTTGCACCAACCAGTATCGTGTTCGGTGAAATTAAGGGGGGCACAGCCTGGAACATCATACCAGACAAAGTGAAACTCACTGGAACGATTCGATTCCTTTACGAAGAAGCGCAAGACGATAAAGAAAAGCTTGGTGAACGTTTTGAAAGAATCATAGCAGGGATCTGTCGAGCTCACCGTGCCGAATATGAGTTGTCGTTGATATATGGCCACCCGGCTCTAGTCAATGATTCGGGTATGGTCGAGATGGTTCGTTCGGTTGCACAGGAGGTGCTCGGCGATCCTCAACGTGTCGGTTCCTTTGTGTCAATGGCCGGTGAGGATTTTGCAGAGTTCGCGAATCGGGTACCGAGTGCATTCATTTTCGTTGGAACGGGCAATGAGGCCAAAGATACCTGCTTTCCCCATCACCATCCCAAATTCAATATTGATGAAGATTCCCTTAATATCGGAGTGGAGATAATTATACGCACGGTGAATAAATACCTAAATCCTGGCAGTTGACCCAGGAGACACCCCACTGCGGGGGGTGGATCGCAATGTGATCGTGTGGACTCTAAATCCACATAGGCGGGTGCAACTCCCGTACTCCCCGCCATTCAATTTTAAAATGACATAAATTCCATTGTGGGCCATAGAGAGGATGTTGATGGTTACCTGGACAGAAACGCAACTGAGACGCTTGCAGGAATTAGATGCTTGCGAGGACGATTTGAATCAACGCTTCGATAACGCTGCCGCCCGAGAAAACGCTTTCCAAGATATCGAAAAAAAGCAAGCGCAAGAATTGCGGCAACGGCTGAAGACGCTGCGTGAAATAGATTTAAGACCCGGATTATGTAGGCTGGAAGCCATACTGGCCGAGACATTGAGGCAACAGGGATTTGTCCAGGTCACTACGCCCATATTGATGTCAAAAGGCCTATTGCAAAAAATGTCGATTGACGCCAACCACCCGCTAAATTCACAGATATTCTGGCTTGATAAAAATAAGTGCCTGCGCCCCATGCTGGCACCCCACCTGTATTACGTTTTAGTAGACTTGCTGCGCCTGTGGGATAAACCGATCAAAATTTTTGAGGTCGGCCCCTGTTTTAGAAAGGAATCTCATGGCGCTCAGCATTCCAGTGAGTTCACCATGCTCAATTTGGTCGAAATGGGGCTGCCCGCCGATCAGCGCAAAAAGAGAATCAAGGAATTGGGTGCCTTGGTTTCAGAAACGGCCGGCGTCAGCGAATATCGCCTAGAGAAGATAACGTCCGAAATTTATGGAAACACCATCGATATAGTGGCTGGAAAAGATCAGGTCGAAATCGGTTCGGCTGCTATGGGCCCGCATCCGCTGGATCGTCCCTGGAAAATAACGGATACATGGGTTGGAATTGGGTTTGGTCTCGAAAGGCTGCTCATGGTTGCGGCCAATAGCAGCAATTTGGCAAGAATGGGTCGTAGCCTCACCTATTTGGATGGCATTCGGTTAAATATTCAATGAGATCTAAAGTGAACGATGCAAACAAAGGGCAAATCTTCGAAGCCCACCTTTCCAAAATACAAGCGGAAGAAAACCTTTCAGATGCAGAAATCACATTTCTTCTGAACCTTCAGGATGAAGGTCAGATCGAGGCACTTTTTCAGCAGGCCCGCAACGTGCGCCAGAATTATTTCGGTAATAAAATTTTCATGTACGGATTCATTTACGCCAGCACCTATTGCCGTAATGATTGTAACTTTTGTCTTTACCGCCGGTCGAACTCGCAAACCACGCGATACCGTAAGTCAAAAAAGGAAGTTGTTGCCGCCGCCACACGCCTGGCAGATTCGGGCATTCATTTGATCGATCTGACCATGGGTGAAGATCCCGCTTTTTATACTGACAACGGGGCTGGTTTTGATCGGCTCGTGGATCTGATTGTATCTCTGCAGAAAAAGACGGGGCTGCCGATAATGGTTTCCCCGGGCATGGTGCCGGCAGCTGTTTTGCGGCAGTTGGTTACAGCGGGTGCCGTCTGGTATGCTTGCTATCAGGAAACCCACAGCGAATCATTGTTTAAACAACTTCGTCCCGACCAGGATTACCACAGTCGCATGCAAAGCAAGGTTGACGCCCACCATCTCGGTTTGCTTGTAGAGGAAGGTTTGCTTTGCGGGGTCGGCGAAACCCCGGTTCATATCACTCATTCGCTGAAAGTCATGAAAAACCTGGCCCCGGATCAGATGCGGGTGATGAACTTTGTCCCGCAGCCGGGTACGCCCATGGCAAAACGAGCACCACCGAATCCGCTGCGGGAGACTCTCATTATTGCGATCATGCGACTCATTTTCCCAGATCGGCTCATCCCGGCATCATTGGATGTGGCGGGTATCGCCGGGTTAAGGAGCCGCTTGAATGCAGGTGCAAATGTGGTCACATCCATCGTGCCTCCCGGTGAAGGCCTTGTCGGGGTCGCTCAGCATTCGTTGAATATTGAAGAAGGGGGGCGCACAACGGCGGCTGTGAAAAGCCTACTGCAATCCGTTGGATTGCAACCGGCGACCCGCAAAGAATACCAAAATTGGATTAAACGTCGCCAACATGTTGTCGCCAAACATCAAATCCGTGCGGAGGTAGCGTGTTAGTCGCCGTGGTCGGCGGAAATCTTCAGGGTGTTGAAGCAGCATACTTATTGCAAAAAGCAGGCTGGGACGTTCTTGTCATTGATTGCAAACCTAAGGTTCCCGCTGCGGGTCTTTGCGATTCCTATGTTCAGCTGGATGTCACCTCAAAACAGGATTTAGCCCGAGTTCTAAAAGGCGTTGACTTGGTCATTCCTGCACTGGAAAACGATGCTGCTCTGGCCTGCCTGGATCAAGTAACCCGAAGCAATGGAATTCCATTTGCTTTTGACGCTGCCGCTTACGCTGTATCATGTTCCAAAATAAACTCCGAGCAGCTCTTTGAGCGCACGGTTGTCCCCACTCCTGCGCGTTGGCCCGGATGTCGATTCCCGGTAATTGCAAAACCCAGCCGGGCAAGCGGTAGTCAGGGCGTAAAGATATGTCATCATAAAACCGCTCTGCAGAATACGCTTGAGCGATCCACCCAAGAATGGTTAATTCAAGAATTTATTGCCGGACCATCGTATTCTTTAGAAGTCATCGGGCTGCCGGGTCAATATATTACGCCTTTGGTCACAGATTTAGAGATAGACAACCGCTATGACTGCAAACGTGTGACCGCGCCTTCACATCTATGCGCCG
>JASFNW010000080.1:0-22662 GCA_050116835.1 Desulfobacterales bacterium | reverse complement strand
TGAGTGATCATGGAGTGGCGATATTAAAGAATACACACCAACCTCTCAATAATCTGGATCTCTATCGGGTGGCTGTCGTGATAATCATCTAAAAGGCACTTCCCATCGCAAAAGGTTTTGCGATTTGTTAAGTGCGGGTTAAGCATAATAATAACCCCTAAACAAAAGGAGGTGCCGAATGCAACTATATTCTGGTTTAGATCTGCATTCAACGAATACCTACATTGGGATCTTGGACACCGATTTCAAACGTGTTTTCAAAAGGAGAGTTTCCAACAACCTGGATCAGATTTTGGAGACACTGGAGCCTTTCAGGGAACAACTCAAGGGCCTTGTAGTTGAGTCTACTTACAATTGGTATTGGTTGGTAGACGGCCTGATGGATGCCGACTATAGTTGCGTTCACCTGGCCAATCCGTCGGCTATCAAACAGTACGAAGGGTTAAAGCATAGTGATGATCAGCACGATGCCTTCTTTTTGGCCCAGCTGCTGATCCTGGGAATTTTACCCAAGGGCTATATTTACCCCAAAGAAGATCGTCCAGTGCGCGATCTGGCTCGCAAACGGATGTTTTTGGTCAAGCATAAGACCGCTCATTTTCTCAGCTTGCAATCCTTAATTGCACGCTGTAGCGGACACCGGATCAACTCCAATCAGCTACGCACGTTTACGAGTAAAGATTTACAGCAGTTATTAATAGAAGAGCATCTGGTACTATCTGCCCAGGCCAATTTGGATAGCATTTCATTTTTAAAACAACAAATCCATCGGTTGGAAAAAGTCATAAAAAACAAATTAAAGCTTAACCAGGCGTTTAATGGCCTTCTGACAGTTCCGGGTATTGGTTATATTCTGGCCATGACGATCATGCTGGAAGTCGGCGATATTGGGCGTTTTGCCAAAGTTGGCAACTTTACCTCGTATTGCCGCTGCGCACCGACACAACGATTATCCAATAGCAAATCCAAGGGTAGCGGGAACCGTAAAAACGGCAATCGCTATCTGAGCTGGGCATTTTCAGAAGCTGCTCATATGGCGTGCCGGCACAACCAAAGATTTCGACGCTACTATGATCGCAAAGCGGCCCAGACGAACACGATGGTCGCCGCTAGGGCCTTGAGTAATAAGCTGGCACGGGTTTGCTATCATATTATGCGAGATCAGGTAACATTTAACGAAGAGTTGATTTTGCATTAGTGCGGCACTGCAACGGTGATCCAGGATTTAGGCTGGTGAAAATCCTTTTGTCGTGATTGGCACATCGTTGCATTGCCTAACCAATAAATCCAGGCGGATTGCCTTTTTGCTCGATCTGCCTCTGCCATGAGTCCGCCGAGGCTGGCCCACAAAGAGCCCATTTTGTGTGATTTTAGCGCATTGAACATGGCAGGGTACCGATGTTTTTCTGGGGTCCGCTATTGGACCAGGGGCCGCAAAGAAAAAGTAGCGTGGTCAACTATTTCTTTGATTGGCCTTGATCCTGATGGGTGCCTGGTTGCAGATCTACTAAAAGTGCATGCCATAAATTTGAAAAGCTGGGTGCAGATAAACAATAAGGGTTACTTCCGCGCTGGTTGGTGACCCTGCAAAAAACTATGCAATTTTGCGATGGACAAGTATTTTCTATTGACAGGGGCCTTTTAATGGGTGCCTACCTACACCATTTAGTTTGCCCCTCAAATTATTAGATTACCGAATGAAATATCAGGTTCTTAAAGAAGGGATAAGATGCCGTTTTTGATTTTGATCTAAATAAATAGGAGGTGTTTGAACTCCGGCCTGTATGTGAAAACTCTCTGCCGGCCAAAAATAGGCATAAAAAAGGTGTAAGCGAAATTGTCTGCTTACACCTGTTTTTTAGAGGGCAATTGGGCTAGCGGACTCAACCGGCCAACCCGCTAGAAATTTTCGAAAGGTTCCCGTTTGATGAACCGGCCCCGGCCAACCTCACCGACAAATTCCATCTGCTCGCCATTCCACTCGGAGACCTTTTTGCCACGCGAATAAACCACTTTGGGCATCCCGGTGACCTCAAAGCCCTCATAGGGGGTATAGTCAACGTTCATATGCAGTTTGCTCTGCGTCACGGTAAATTTTTGATTCGGATCAAATACAACGATATCAGCATCCTTACCCACGGCGATTTCGCCTTTGTCCTTGAGTCCGAACATGCGCGCAGTGCCGCATGAGAGCACATCCACCATTTTCTCCAAGCTGATGCGCCCCTTGGCCACACCTTCCGAATGCAGCATGATGAGCAACGTCTCGATTCCCGGCGCGCCATTGGGGATTTTTTTGTAATCGTCTTTACCGTTCATGTCCTTTTTGCCGTTAAAGTCAAACGGGCAATGGTCGGTGGCCACCACCTGCAGATCCCCGCCGCGCAAGCCTTGCCACAGGGCGTCGTTGCTCTCTTTCGTCCGCAGCGGGGGCGACATGACATATTTGGCACCGTTCCAATCCGACTCCTTATAGCGCTCGTCATCCAGCAGTAAATACTGCGGGCAGGTCTCGGCATATATGTTCACACCGCGATCCCGTGCCTCTTTGACAATCCAGAGCCCCTCTTTTGACGACAGATGCACGATGTAAATGCGGGATCCGGTCAACTCGACCATTTTGGACGCCCGGTAGATGGCTTCCTCTTCAGCGATATTCGGGCGGCTCATCGCATGGTAGTAAGGCTCCAGTTTGCCCTCTTTTTCCAGCACCGCGTTCATGTGATCGATGATGTGAACGTTTTCAGCGTGTACCTGCACCAGGCCGCCATATTCTTTGGTCTGTTCTAACAGTTTGACCATGGTGGCATCATCGACCCGAAAGTCATAGACCATAAAAATTTTGAAGCTGGGCGTGCCATAATCCTGGCAAGCCGCTTTGACTTCCTCGATGACTTCCGGTCTGGGATCCATCACCGCCGGATGCAGAGAATAGTCAACCACCGCCTTGCCTTCGGCAAGCGCCTTTTTGCGCTCCAAGGCTTCAAGCAGCGTCTCGCCTTTTTGCTGCAGGTCAAAATCCACCACACAGGTCACCCCGCCGCAGGCGGCTGCGATGGTGCCGCTTTCATAATCATCCTGGGCGTAGGTTCCCATAAAGGGCATCGAAATGTGGGTATGCGGATCAATGGCGCCGGGCAAAACATAAAGACCC
Organism: Desulfobacterales bacterium; assembly: GCA_050116835.1. GTDB lineage: Bacteria > Desulfobacterota > Desulfobacteria > Desulfobacterales > JAHEIW01 > JAHEIW01. The sequence continues at coordinate 19,508 of JASFNW010000080.1, read as the reverse complement.
TTGGCATCAACCACTTCATCAGCCGGGTTGTCCAAGTCTGTTCCGATCGCCTTTATTTTATCGCCGTCTGCAAATACATCGGCTACATAGCGACCGGTGGCATTAACGATCGTACCGCCTTTAAATAACACACTCATTTGGACCCTCCTTTGTAAATGGATCATACTTTATATCTTTTTCCAGACTGCTGTCCATTACGGCAGTCTCCTGACGTTTCCATCCTTTGGGCATTTCCTTGTGCGAAATCAGGTTCGGAACCGGGCAGACAAACTTGCACAGCATGCAGCTCAGACATTTGTCTTCGATCACGTTCGGCCGACGGTTTTCGGCATCCCATTCAATGGCCTGGCCGGCGGCATCCTGGCAGACGATATAGCACTGGCCGCAGCCGATGCACTTGTCCAGGTCGTATTCGGTAATCCCCTGGCGCTCCAGATCGAAGGCCTCGGTTTCATACAGATTCGGCAATGCTTTGCCCACCAGATCCGAAACCTGATTGTAGCCCCGTTCAGCCATAAAATCCGAAAGACCCTCGATCATATCTTCCACGATCCGATAGCCGTAATGCATAATTCCGCTGGTCACCTGAACCGTGGAGGCCCCCAGCAGCATGTATTCCAGGGCATCGATCCAGGTTTCGATGCCGCCGATGCCGGCAAGCGGCAGGTTCAGCTGATCGTTCTGAGCCATGGAGGCAATAAAATTCAAACCGATGGGCCGCACGGCCGGTCCGGAAGTTCCGCTGATGGCCCCTTTGCCGAAAACATTGGGTGTGGGCACAAAATCATCCAGGCCCACCGAGGAAATGCCCCGCACGGTATTGATGGCGGAAATGGCGTCGGCACCCCCCTTTTTGGCGTACATGGCGGGTTCGTTCATATCGGTAATGTTGGGCGTCATTTTGGCCATCACCGGAATGGATACCGCCTCTTTGACCGCAGCGGTGAAGCCTTCGAGCAACTGAAAAGCCTGGCCGACCTTATGGCCGGCGCCTTCAATGCACATGTGCGGGCATGAGAAGTTGAGCTCCAGTATATCGGCCCCGTTGTCTTCAGCCGCTTTGGCCAGATACACCCACTCATCGGTAAAAAACCCCATGATGCTTGCGATGATCGGATGATCCGGATAGTTTTTCTTTAAATACAGAAACTCCATCAGATTGTGCTTGAGCGGGCGGTCTGAGATCATCTCCACATTTTGTACCGCTACTTGCTTTTTGCTGCCGATATCAACGCAATGCATCCGCGGAGAGGGGTGCACAATGGGCAGGCGGTCTGAATTCAGGGTTTTAAAGACCACCCCGCCCCAGCCCGCGTCAAATGACCGCGCCACCATCTCGGCACTGTTGGAAACCGGTGATGACGACAGCAAAAACGGATTCTTAAAATGAACACCACAAAAATCGATGGATAAATCAACGTTATTTGCCACAATTATTTCTCCTTATTCATAGTTTCAAACGCTCTAAGTTCAAGAGCCTGTTCGATCGGTTTTATTGGTCTTACTGGTCGAATAGGTTGTCTTAACCCGAACCAATTGAACGAATTGAACCAATTAAACGAATGTAACGTTTGCCGGCAGGCAACCCTTGAACCTATTTTTGTAGATATTCCTTTATGGCCCGGGCGGCCACTTTGCCGTCCTGCACCGCCTGAACCACCAGCGCAGGCCCGCGAACGATATCACCACCGGCGAAGATACCCGGTACCGACGTTTGTCCGGTTTCCGCATCGGTTTTGATGAGATTTTTACCGTCAACATCAACGCGGGGATACCACTCAGGTGATTCATCAGGCGCTTTGTTGCCGATGGCTTCAATAACCACGTCAGTCTTCAGCACCCAGCGGGAGCCTTCGATGGCCTTGGGTCTGCGGCGACCCGATTTATCGGGCTTGCCCAAACGGGTGCGAACCAGCCGGACGCCGGTGAGCCTGTTTTTTTTGTCTTTCACATAATTGACCGGTTGATTGAGCAGCAGAAAGTGCACCCCGGCCTCCAGGGCTTCGATGCGCTCATCGGGTTCGGCCGGCATCTGGGAATAAGAGCGCCGGTAGATTAAATAGACATCTTTTGCACCCAGACGGACGGCAGACTCGACGCAATCCATGGCCACCGACCCACCGCCGATAACAGCGACGGTTTTGCCCTTGATTTTCTTTTCCATTTTTTGAAAGCGCTTGTCTCGCAATGCCTCCAGATAGTCCACCGATGAAAGCAGTCCGTCAATTTTTTTGCGCTTCGGCTTAATGGTTTCCGCCTCCCAGAGACCGGGAGCCAGAAAAACGGCATCAAAACCATCCTGCAGCAGTTTTTCGGCGGCGTTCTGACCTTCAATCGGTGAATTGCACTGAAATTGAATCCCCAGCGCTTTAATGTCTTCCATTTCACGTTCGAGGAAGTCCATATCAAACCGATAGGAAACCACCCCATAACGCAAAACCCCTCCGGGCTCGGGACGGGCTTCAAAAATCGTGACCTGATAGCCATCTTTGGCCAGTTCGGCCGCGCAGCTCAAGCCGCCCGGTCCGGAGCCCACCACCGCAATTTTTTCAGATCGGGGTTCGGGTTTCTCAAATACCTTGAACCCTCTGTCCCATGAATGTTCAATTAAAAAGCGTTGGATGGCACCGATCTGAACGGGCCGATCCGCACCCTCGGGACGATTTTGCGATTTAAACATGGCACTGCATTTTTCTTCACATAATCGGGACGTCGGACACAAAACCCCACAGGCTCCGCCCAGGATATTGTTTTGCTTGATGGTGCGGATGGCACCGGTCATATTCTTAAAGCGAAGCTTGCGGATAAATTCAGCTGGTTGGGTATCGGCCGGGCAAGCCTCGGAGCACGGGGCATCATGGCAGAGCAAACAGCGGTCCGCTTCGGCAATGGCGTGTGCCAGATCGAGCCCTTTGCGCATATGCCTAAATTTGTCGACTGCACTCAAAATGGGTTCCTCCTTGCATCAAATATTTAACAACGACGTTCGGTAAAATGTCACTCTGGATGTTCAGGCTACAGCAGTGCGGCTTTATGAAGCATTACCGCCGGATGAATCCTTGTTGATAGTAGCAAGAGCAAAGCTTGAATTTTAGACTTTTCGGATTTAAATGTCAATCGGTATCAGCTTTAACAATTGAATAAACTTCATTCTTGATATGAACTTGAAAAAAGCTTGACGCCAATTTCTGATGCAACTATAAAATAGCTAATTTGTATCTATGAAAAAATCTGCTCTTCCATTTAATGAGTAAACACATCAGCTAAAAGGAGGTGTGAATGTCGCGTGTCGTAAAATGTGCCCACATCCAGGCATCCAATGCCAAGCATGATGGCACACCCGCCGAAATCAAAGAGGCCATGATCCAAAAACATATCCCGCTGATCATAGAAGCCGGGGAAAAAGAGGTTAATATTCTCTGTCTGCAAGAAATATTCTACGGCCCCTATTTTTGTGCCGAACAGGACATAAAATGGTACCAGAACGCCGAGCCGGTACCGGGGCCGACCACCGAACGGCTGGCCAAATATGCCCGAAAATACCGGATGGTCATGGTCATTCCGGTATATGAAATGGAAATGGATGGCGTCTATTACAACACAGCGGCGGTGGTTGATGCTGACGGCACCTACCTGGGCAAATTTCGTAAAATACACATTCCGCACACCTGGCCGGGTTTCTGGGAAAAATTCTATTTCAAACCGGGCAATTTAGGATTTCCCGTATTTGAAACCGAATACGCCAAAATCGGCATTTATATTTGCTACGACCGGCATTTCCCTGAGTGTGCCCGCCTGCTGGCCCTCAACGGAGCGGAAATCCTGTTTAATCCTTCTGCCACGACCTCGGGTAAATCCCAGTACTTATGGGAACTGGAGCAGCCGGCTCAGGCAGTTGCCAATGGCGTATTTATCGGCGCCAATAATCGCGTCGGACTGGAGAAACCATGGGACTTCGGCAAATTTTACGGTTCCAGCTATTTTGTCGATCCGCGCGGAGAGCTGCTGGTCAAAGGCAGTAAAGATAAAGACGAAATTGTAATCGCCGATCTTGACCTGGAACTTATCCGTGAGGTCCGTGACGGCTGGCAATTTTTCCGGGACCTGCGACCCGATCAGTATACCGACTTGACCCGAACCGTCGGATCGTAACATAACAACGCTTAACATCATCATTCGGCTGTTCCAATTAGAAAATATCTTTGTTTGAAGCTTCATTTTTTCAACGAGAAGGAGGTAGGCGTATTACTTTAACAATCCCCACATGGGGCAAACGCATTAAGGAGGTCAACAGAGAATGAGTGAAGAAAACGCACAGGAGAAGCAACACTGGATTGTCTATCCGCTTGGCAGTAAACCCAAGTGGCCGCTGGCGGTTCTGCTCGGCATCCAGCAGTATCTGACGATGTTCGGCGCCACGGTCCTCATCCCCTTCATTGTCGGCGGGGCCATGAAATTGCCCCCGGAAGAGCTGGCATTGATGATTTCAACCATCTTTTTTACTTCCGGTCTGTGTACCTTGATCCAGCAATCAGCGCTGGGCAACAAGCTGCCGGTTATTCAGGGCGGAACCTTCTCGTTTCTGGGACCCACATTTGCCATTATCGGTATGGTGGCGGCCAAGGAACTGACCGGCCCGGAGCCCATGTGGCAGATTCAGATCCAGCATGTTGCCGGCGCGATCATGATCGCCTCGGTGTTTGAAATTGTCCTGGGATATACCGGCATCATGGGACAGGTGCGCAAAATCATCAGCCCAATTGTCATCGGCCCCACCATTGCCATGATCGGTCTGGCCCTGTACGGCATCGGTGCGCCCTGGATGGCCAGCAACTGGATCATTTCCCTGATCACCCTGGTTGCCCTGATTGTCTACTCTCAGGTGTTTTCGCAAAAATCCCGCGCCTTTATGCTTTTTCCGGTTCTGCTGGCAATTGTCACCGGCTGGTTGGCATCGCTGATCGGCACGGTGTCCGGCATGATCTCCCCGGACAGCCCGGCCTATCTGAAAACCGATCTGATTGGCGCCGCATCCTGGCTCAGCCTAAGGCCGATGTTGCCGTTCAAGTGGGGTTTCCCGGATTTTGGCAGCGCCACCCTGTGGGCCGGTGCATTCGGCATGCTGGCCGGCTATCTGGCCTCCATGATCGAGTCCATTGGCGACTACTATGCCTGCGCCCGGATTTCAGAGGCACCGGTGCCGACCGGTCGGATGATTTCCCGCGGCCTGGGCGCAGAAGGTCTGGGTTGCTTTGTGGCCGGTATCCTGCAAACCTGCAACGGAACCACGACCTATTCCGAAAACATCGGCTCCATCGGTTTGACCCGTGTGGCCAGCCGGCGGGTGGTGCGCTGCGGTGCGGCGGTGATGCTGATTATCCCGATCGTGGCCAAATTCGGCGCCATCCTGGCTACTCTGCCCAAACCGGTGGTCGGCGCCATGTTCGTGGGACTGTTCGGTATGATTGCATCGGTTGGCTTGTCCAACCTGCAGATCGTCAACCTGAACAACTCCCGCAACCTGTTCATCATCGGCTTATCCTTTTTTGCCGGACTTTCGGTGCCCTACCATTTTAGCCCGATGCTCTCAGCCAATGCGGTACCGATAGACTGGAGCGCAGGCGGTGCATTTATAAAAGTTATCGGTGAAATTTTGCAGGCCATCTTGACCACCGGAATGGCGGTGACCGCCTTGATTGGCATCCTCCTGGACAATATTCTGCCCGGCGCCACCCGGGCGGAACGCGGCCTTGAGGTCTGGGAAAAGGAAGCTTCCGAAGAAGCCTGGGCGGAAGCAGAGGCACAATGGGCCGCGATGAAGGAAGGGGAAACCCGACCTGTTTAATTTTCGGGATTGCCGATCTTACCGCATCTACTGTGTCAGATGCCGTCCCGCATAGTTCACTATAGCGGAACGGCATCTTCCGTGTAGCTACGGCAACCTCGACAATTACTCAAATTATGCCCTAATCAGAGATGGGGAAAAGCACATTGCGGCTTTTCCCCTCTTTTGCATTTTTCAAAGGACACGACATCGTTGCCGAAACCTTTGCTTTACATCATATACGGATTGATGATCGTTATCGGGCTGGTGGCCATGTATTCGCTGCTGAATGCCGGCAACCCCGACAGCCTGCTGCGGCCGTTCTTTCCGGACCCCAAATATGACGTGTATGTTGCTGTTGTGTCTTCGGTCCTGGTATTTATCCTGGGATTTCTCGTTTTCTTTTCCCGGGATCAGGAAAGTTTTCGGCAGCTGGTGGCGCTGAATGCAAACAGAATAAGGGAGCTGCGTACGGAAGGCAAAAAAGATGAAGAAATAGCCGATTCCATCCTGGCCGCCATGGGCAGCTACAGCGGGTACCGGCATAATATGGCCAGGAAGAAGCTGTTGATATATCTTTCCGAATTCAAATAAATATCGGATCAGAAATGGCCCTTTTTTCGATGAACTGTGTTCTCCGCGGATTTCAGCCTTCAACGTGCTTCAAGTACGCCGAAGGCTGAAATCCTTGTGCGGCCGTGTTCATCGAAAAAATTGCTCACCTTTGATCCGATATTAAATCCTTAAAATCATGTATTAAATTAGAGGTCATTTTGCACTTTTTAGGTGAGCAGCAGTGGATTTTTATTGCGATCGCTTTTTTTGGCATCATCGGTTATATCGCCTGGATGCGCTGGCGCGACCGCAAATGGATCGAGTCGCGTTTCGGCAGCCGGCCGATTCTGGCCATGAGCTTCGGGGTGAACTTTTTCGGAAACGCCACCGAGCCGGGCAAACCCCGCCGCAGCAGCGGGTTCTTGCTGTTGCTCAACGATGCGTTGTTCTACCGCAGCCGGGTCAAAAAAATAGAATTGGAGATCCCGGCAACGCGCATTGCGCGCGTCTATCACGACCGGGTCCACAAAGGCGTCGACCTGCATCAATCCCTGGTAAAAATTGATTTTTTAAACGAGCAAGATCAGAAAGACACCGCCGCCTTCAAAGTGCCCTACCCGCCCCAGTGGATGCAGGCCATCGAAAACGCGCTGCTCAAATACAAATAACGGTTCCGCGTTCAAGGTTCACCGTTCTGGGTTACCTTTCTTTTTTTAATCGTCCTCGTCCTCGACAAGGAACCACTTCACCATTACGAAGACCATAACCCGCCAAGCACTTCATGTCAGATTGACATCTTCGTTTTAATTTTTAGTTTAGATTATGATTTGGACTTTGCACGCGTCGGGGGCTTTTATATGCGCATTAATTTTCATGCAAAAAGGAGAAGGATAATGGATGTCAAAGATTACTGTGAAACCGTGGGCAATGAACTCGCTGCCTGGAAAGGGAAAATGAGAGAGGTTACCCAGAAAGCAAATGCTTTATCGTCAGCAGACAGGGAAAAGGCCGAGCCAATCGTAAAAGATCTGAACGCCATTATGGATGATCTTGATCAACGGATCTCTGTTCTGGCCAGCGAATGCCCTTCAGAATGGAGCGCTGATAAGAGCGATATCGATGGAAAAATGTCCCGGGCAAAAGACAAGTGGAAGGAAGTCTGGGGAGTATTGGGTGAGGATGAAACCGAGTACGGCATAGGCGGCGCTTAATGTTCATCCACAAATGGCTATTTTTCCCAATCTCTGTGTCAAAATCAAATTTTAATCGTCGACGTACTTCAAGTACGCCTCCAATAAAAATCTGATTTTTTGCGTGACCTTGGAAATCCCGCTCAAGCGGTACTTGATGAACATGAACCACTCATCATGAAAACGCTGGCCTCCACAACGTTTCGACTGGCTTGTGTATCAACCAGATTCAGTCGGTATCGACCTGTTTTGTTTTTTTCTGATCTGTTGGAATAAACAGGCAAAGCAGCAAACAGAAACCAGCGGCCACTGTCACCGTCCAAAAAACACCGCCAAGACCTCCCATGACTGCGTCTTGAACCATCGTACGAAGCGCAGCAGGCAGGGTTGCCTGAACCTCCGGGGATAGCAACCGCTCGACCTGGCCGAATCCGGCCTCGCTCAGCTGGTCAGGTAAATGATGCATCAGATCGGAGTTGCGCACGGATTCAGACAGACTGGAGAATCGGGCCGCGATAAAGCTCCCGCATACGCCCACTCCCACAGCTCCCCCCAACGTTCTGGCGAACTGGTTTGACGAGGTGGCCACCCCCAGGTCTTTTTCATCCAAACATGACTGAACCACCAACAGCGTGGAAAGTGCCACCCAACCCATACCGGTGCCGATTACCAAAAAGTTGAAAAATACAACATAGATTGAAGTAGCTGGCATAAAGGTCAAGTTCACGGCGCACCCCGCCATCAGGCATACGGCTCCCGTGACGGCGGTTCCCTTTCGGCCTATCCGGTCGATAAATTGTCCCAGTACTAAGGCACCCAGGGACCATCCCAGGCTAAGCGAAAGCATGGCAATGCCCACCTCCATGGGCGATCTGCCCTGAACCCCCTGTATAAATAAGGGAGCAAAAGCAAACATGGAAAAGATGACAAAACTGCTGAGAAATACCGCGACATTGCCTGTGCTGAATCCGCGTATGCGAAAAAAATCGATGGACAGAATCGGGTCTTTTGCCCGATGTTCAATCGCTATAAATGCGATGAGACAGGCCAGTGAAAACATCAGCAGGCCAACGATCAACGACGAACTCCAAGCATAATTCCTTCCTCCCAGTAAAAAGGCGAACAGGAAAGCCAGGACGGCTGTAGACAGACTGGCCACGCCGGCAAAGTCCATGGAAACCTTATCTTTTTTGTCCCGCACATCCAGAAGATAAGCTCCGATGCCCCAGAAGGAAATCAAACCCAAAGGAATGTTGATAAAAAATATCCAGCGCCACGAAAAATAGGATACGATAAACCCGCCCAATGTGGGTCCGAGAACGCTGGCAATACCCCATACTGAACTGGCAAAAGAAAGGGTGCGCCCACGGCTTTGGGGCGGAGATACATCCGCTAAAACAACGTACACGAGCGCAAAGATCGCTCCGGCGCCGATACCCTGAAACGCGCGGGCGATGATCAGTGTGATCATGTTAAAAGCGAAGCCGGCCGCCACCGAAGACAGAGTAAATAATCCAATGGCTGCAAGGAAGAGGTTTCGGTTTTTATACAGATCGGCCAACTTGCCAAAAATAGGAAGAGACACAGCCCTGGCAAGAAAATAGGACGAATAAACCCAGCTGTACAGGTGCAGCCCACCCAGTTCAGTCACGATCGTGGGCATCGCCGCAGACACGACCAGGGCATCCATAGCGCCCAGGAAAAGGGCTAAAAGAGCCGCAATGATAACGGCCAGGCGCTGCTTTGGGGAAATCGTCAACTCCGGTTATCCTCAGCAGATAAATTGTCAATCTTCAAATTTTTCATATTCGGCCAGGATCTTGAAACGAATTTTAAGTAATTGCGGTGCCCCAGTCATACCGCCGCTTGAGATACTTCAGGATCAAAGAGGTCTCGGTTCGGACAACGCCATTTATTTTGTATACTTTGTTAAAGATTAAATCATTGAGCTCATCCAGCGACTTGGCCACAAACTCGGTGTAAATGTCGGAGTTCCCAGTGGCATGCACGACAAACCAGATGGATTTAAGTTTCGACAGTTCTTTTGTAACGCTTTCTATTTTGTTGATATCAACCTTGATTCTGAGAATCCCGACGATCTTAAAACCCAGCTTGATGGGATTGCTGACTGCCACGATCTGAATGTATTCTTCTTCGATCAGACGATTTAACCGGCTGCGTACCGTGGCCTCCGATACCCCCAGGCTCTTGGCAATTTCGGTATTGGGTATGCGGCCGTCTTTTTGCAAGAGCTCAATCATCCGACAATCTATTTGATCCAGCGGTTTCTTTTTACTGGATGAATTATTTCGCTTCATGATTCCTCCCATTCCGGAACGGTGTATATTTGGTTCCCATTCGACCCGTCAATAGCGGCTATACACGGAAACTAAGGCAAAGGGCATAGCGTTCTGATTAAAATGAAGGCGCTGTATTTTTTAACGCCCTGCGCTTTGTCCGTTTCGATCAAGTATGTCTCGAAGGAGACCCTACCACCACAGAATAAAAAAAACAACAAGTTTTTGTTTGATAACGATTAATATGAAATAAAATTTGCTTTAATTCGAATTATTTTTATGATTTTTTTTTGTTTTTCGCAGAAAAATTGATTTAATTCTTGACAATAAAATAGGATTTGCCTAAAGTTGCTTAAAATTGATATTCAATCAAAAACCGATCAGCATGGGAGGGTCTAAAAGGTTAAGCTGCTCATCGAGAAAACCCTGAATCGGTGTACGATTATATTATTAGAAGTTATCTTAAAAATAGTAGATCACGCCCAAGGGCAAGGCGAAAATCGATTCAAAAGCGGAGCATACACGATAGTATTCGAGCATTTTGAATCTATTTATAACGCAGCCATTGGGCGTTAGATGCATTTTTGAGATAACTTCTAGAAACCAGCAAAGGAGGACGCAATATGTCACTGCCATTAATGAAAAACTATATCAATGGAGAGTGGGTGGAATCCAACTCGGAAACAATGGGCGATATTTGGAACCCGGCCGCCGGAGAAAAAATTGCCCAGGTTGCCTACGGTACTGCAGAAGATGTGGACAAAGCGGTCCAGGCTGCCAAGAATGCCTACTGGGAGTGGCGGACCACACCGCCGTTGACCAGGGCTCGCTACCTGTTTCGCATCAAAGATGCCTTTGAGGAAAATTTTGAGGACATTGCTAAAGTGTTGACCACCGAGCAGGGCAAGTGCATCGACGAGGCGCGCGGCGAAGTGCGGCGCATGATCGAAAACGTCGAACATGCCACCGGCGTCACCACGCTGATGACCGGATATACCCTGGAAGACATTGCCAAAGACATCGACTGCATGGGCCACAGACAGCCCCTGGGGGTTTTTGCGGCGATCGTCCCCTACAATTTCCCGGGAATGGTGGCCTGGTGGTTTCTACCGTATGCGCTTGTGACCGGTAACACCTTCATTGTCAAGCCATCCGAACAGGTCCCCATGACCCAAACCAAAATTTTTGAAATTCTGGAAGAAGTCGGGCTGCCCGAAGGCGTACTGAACATGGTTCACGGATCCCGCGACGTGGTCAATGCGCTGCTGGATCATCCGGACATTGAAGGCATCTCTTTTGTGGGCTCCACCCCCACCGCCAAATATATTTACCAGCGCTGCGGTGAAACCGGCAAGCGGGTTCAGGCCTTAGGCGGGGCTAAGAATATCGTGGCCGTCACGCCGGATGCCAACCTGGAGGCGGCCATGCCCTCCCTGATCACCTCATTTTACGGTTGCACGGGGCAACGCTGTCTGTCGGGGTCGGTGCTGGTGCCGGTGGGAGATGTAGCCGACGAATTGGTTGAAAAATTCACAGCTGCAGCCAAAAAGATGAAAGTCGGCAGCGGCCTGGATGAACAGTCCGGCATGGGCCCGCTGGCCACTGCCGCCCATAAGGAAAAGGTATTGGGTTATATCGAGAAAGGTATCGAAGAAGGGGCGGATCTGATTATGGACGGCCGTGATTTTACGGTGGCTGAATACCCGAATGGATTTTTTGTCGGGCCGACATTATTTGACAATGTCAAACCCGATATGACCATCGCCAAAGAAGAGATCTTCGGCCCGGTGGTCAGCGTCGTTCGGGCCAAAGACCTGGATGAGGTCATCGATCTAATCAATACCCGCGGTTTTGCGAACGCCGCCTGTATCTATACCAATAGCGGCACCACTGCCCGCGAGTTCAAATATCGCGTTATACCCAGTATGGTGGGGATTAACATCGGCATTGCGGCACCGATGAGCTTTTTCCCGTTTGGCGGCGCCGGCAACTCGATGTTTGGCGACACCAAAGCCCATGGTCAGGAGATCTTTAACTTTTTTACGGATACGAAGGTTGTTATCCAACGCTGGTTCTAAAACTGGCTTTAATTCCATCATCTCTTGGCCGATAGCGGTGTTACTCGAAGCAGAAAACCGCTAACGTACTAAATGTACGCGGCGCAATTTTCTGCTCCTCGCGCCTTGCTATCGACCAAGAGCTAAAGATCTTAAAGCCATTTTAAACCTATATGGTTTTGCATAAACAACAAGGAGAGGGACAATGCCCTTAGAAAATTTTGGGAGTATCCTCAATTTTGCCGAAGAGCTGGAGCTGCAGGATCTGGGGTTTTACAAGACCGTGGCGGAAAATCCGGCCTGCGGCGAACACAAGCAGCTGTTCGAGGAATTTGCAGCGGCTATCAACAAAAATGTCAAGAACGTGCAGCGAACCCGCCGCGAAAATGTAACCGAAATGATCCTGGAGCCGATCAAGGATTTTATCCGCGCACCCTTTTGCGAAGAGTGCGGGGGCGCCGATAAGATGAGCGCAGCCGAAGCCCTTGATGCAGCGCGACGCCTGGAAGACAGGGCCGTACGTTATTACACTGAGGCTGCTTCGAAAATAAAAGCTCAACCTGAAGTCGCCCGTGCTTTAAAATTGGTAGGTAAAAAACACGCCGCCCACCTTGCGAAACTGGATGAAGTTTAGGGCCTACCAGCCGGTCCTAAATATTTTTTGATAGAGGTTCTTTTAATTTAGACCCCTAAATTCAGACGGGTAAACAGGGTCACTTCGTTTACGGGGTATTCAGGCACCCAAACGGTAACCTGATAAAAAAAGGAGCAAACAAATGAGCCAAGCGGTCGAAAAAATCAAAGCGTTGACGGATCACACTTTCGGCACGTGGAGTCGCCAGAGCGCATGGTCGACTCCGCTGCTGATAACGGATGCCGAAGGCGTCCATATCTACGATGATAAAGGAAAATCATACATTGATTTTTCCTCTCAGCTGATGTGTTCCAACCTGGGCCATAAGAACAAAACCATCATCGAAGCGATCATCAAGCAGGCCGAAAAACTGCCCTACGTGGCACCCGGTTTCGCCAATGAAGCCGCCATGGCGGCGGTTGAGGCTCTGCAAACGGTCATGCCGCAAGGCCTTAATAAATTTTTCTTTTCAACCAGCGGCACAGAAGCCAATGAAGCGGCATTGAAAATCGTGCGACAATCAAAAGCCCCGGCATATAAGGTTATTTCGCGGTATCATTCCTATCACGGAGCCACGCCGGCCGGCGCAGCGTTTACCGGAGATCCGCGACGCTGGTTTGCCGAGCAGGCCCGTTGTGTGGTAGATGGGGTATGTTTTGCGCCGGACAATTACTGTTACCGATGCCCGTTTGACATGACCTATCCGGATTGCAAGGTCCAATGCGCGCGTTACCTGGATTACATGATTAAAGAAGAAGGCAATGTGGCGGCCATGATCGTCGAACCGGTCGTTGGAACCAACGGCCGCATCGTGCCGCCACCGGAATACTATCCCATCCTGCGGAAAATTTGTGATGAAAACGATGTCCTGCTGATCGCAGATGAAGTCATGTCCGGTTGGTATCGCACCGGCCCGGCCTTTGCCATGGACAACTGGAATGTCGTTCCGGATATATTAACCACCGCCAAAGGATCGACGGCAGCGTACACACCGGCCGGCATCACGGTTGCATCGGATAAGGTGTCCGACTATTTTGATAATGAACTGTTCTGTCACGGACACACATATGCCTATCATCCGCTGGCAGCCTCCGCCATTCCGGCTGCCATAGCCGAATATGATAAATTATTCAAATCCGGCCTGCCGCAAAAAGTCAGCCAACACCTGGAGAAAAAGCTTTATGAGTTGGGCGATAAGCACTTTTGTGTCGGGGATGTCCGCGGCATCGGGCATTTTTGGGCGCTTGAGATTGTGAAGAATCGTAAAACCAAAGAGCCGTTTGACACCAAAGCCGACAAGCTCAGCGGCAAGCCGTTGATGACGGCTAAAATTGCCGGCGATGCCATGCAACAGGGCCTGTATATGGCCGCCTGGTATGATACCCTGGTGATTGCGCCGCCCCTGATCATCACTGAAGATCAAGTCAATGAGGCCATCGACATCATCGACAAATCATTGAAGCTCGGGGATGAGCAGGCCGTCGAAACCGACGCCCCGGCATCAAGAAGCTCGGATTACAACAAATAAATCCTTTATCCTATACACTTTTTGTTGTAAGCATTTCGATATCGTATCATCTGGAATTTGCACGAGTCGGAGAACCCACGTGCACGGCGCATAAGGGCGATGCCATCATGCCTGAAGCCGGATGGCGCTCCCTTAACAGTGCAGCATATGGGAATCTCCGACTTTTTTTTACGCGACCATTTCAATAATATTCAAACCTTACACGCATCGCCCGGGTGCCGGCATCGTTATATGTATTAAAATTCAAGATTTGGGTCTAAAATGCCAATAATATTGTGATGGTTTGTATTTCAACAGCAGAACGATAGTCTGATGAACTGTAAGCTTATAGATTTATTATATAATAGTTGTTTCAGATTGACACTTTTCGCATAACTTTCTATAATCATTTAATAAACGGTTTTTAACCGAAATGCATCGGCAAAGCAGCCTATATACAATTTACAGTAATTTGAATCAATATTTATTAGACGTCATTTCATATAGTTAGAGAAACATCACGAAAACCTATGGCCATTATTAATCTAAAAAAACGGGAGGTGGAGTGTAAACTCGTATACTATGGTCCCGGCAGGGGGGGCAAGACGTCTAATTTGCAATATATTTTTCAAAAAAGCCGCAACTTAATGACCGATGAAATGGTGTCCATTAAGACCAAAGGCGACCTGACCCTCTTTTTTGATTTCGTACCCATGGGAATCGGTAAAATTAAGGGGTGCGATGTACGGGTTCAACTATATACCGTACCGGGACAGGTGAAATACAGCTCAACCCGCAAACTGGTCCTGAAAGGCGTTGATGGGCTGGTCTTTGTCGCCGACTCCCTGAAAATCCGCCATGAAAAAAATATCCTTTCCTTAAAAGACCTCGCCATCAATTTGAAGAGCTACGGCCTCAATATTATGAAAATGCCGCTTGTGCTGCAATACAACAAGCGCGACCTTGCTTCCGAAGGCGTCCCGTTAATGCCAATTGAAGAAATGGAAAAAGCCTACAATCATCAGCTCAAAGTGCCGTCGTTTCCCGCCAGTGCTGTGACCGGAGAAAATGTGAATGCGACGCTGAAGGCGGCGCTGGTGTTGTTGCTGAGATCCCTCAAGAAAGAGGCCGGCTGGTAAAAACTTGATGGCAAATGCCCATCTTTTGCCCGCTGGCGTTGTTACAATCCGTCTCAAAATACTCGCGTACTAACGTGTACGCTCCGTTTTTGAAACGAATTGCGCCTAGCCATCAGACAAAATCTGAACATTTATAATCAAGTTTACTAATTTTAAACGGACGAAGAATTTGGGCAGGTTTGAAGTCGTTTTGATGGATCGATGCCGTATCAGTCCTGAAATTCGCGCCGATAGGTCTTGCCGGATCCCATCATCACACTTATGGGATGAAGTGTATTAATGTTTTCGCATACAATTTTTATGGCCGCAGCAATCGGGATGGAAATCAATGCCCCGACAATTCCCCATAGCCAGCCCCAGAATAAAAGCGAAAGCAAAACCACCACCGGGCTTAAATTCAACTGATCCCCCATCACTTTGGGAGCCAGGGCATTCCCCATCCCCATCTGGATGGTGACCAGCGCTATAAGGGTAACGACCGCTGGCCACCATGACGGGTAAAATTGAACCAAGGCGAGTAAAACAGGCGGAATAGAAGCCACGATCGAGCCGACCGTTGGAATAAAATTAAGAAAAAAGGCCATTGCTCCCCAAGTAACCGCAAAATCCACTCCGATGAACTCCAGCACCAGCCATACCAGAACCCCTGTGGTGGAACTAATCAAAAATTGCAGCGACAGATAGCGCCGAATCTGCCCGGTAATCGAAAAGGTAATCTGGCTGATCTGGTCCGCGTTTTCAGCTGAAAAGGATTTGAGAATTTTGTAGCGAAAAAACGGTTTGCCCAGCAAGATAAAAAAGAGAAAAATGATGACCAAAACCAGCTGGGAGATAAACACAAAGATGGATCGCGAAAGAGTTGCCAGAAAACGGCCAATGTTTTGTCCCCAGTTGATACCTGCCAGAGGATCAAATTCCAGGTTCCACCTGCTGGTGACGAGCGTCATCAGTTCTGTAAAGCGCTCATGGTATTTCGGGTAAGCGGCGGCAAAGGCAGCAAACCGCGCATATAGAAATGTAAAGGACAGATAAAAAATTCCAATTAAAATGATTAGAATGATCATGACCGCCAGAGTGGCGGGTATTTTGCGGGCCGTCATAAAGTTAATGGCCGGACCGATGAGAAATGACAGCATCCAGGCAATAATAAGCGGCAAAATGACTGATTGCGCGGCCTTTAATACAACCCCCACAGCCACCAGCACCATGATACCCAGAAAAATAAATATAACTTTGCTTCTGTCAAATTCCATTGTAAGATCTTCGTAGGCACTTCGGCCGCAAAATTTTTGCAAAGATATCTCAACCCGCCCCACCGGGTCAACTGCAAAGTTCCTGACACTCGCATACCAGATAAATTAACAAAAACCGAATTCGATCGATTGCCGAGGTTGCCGCAGCTACAAGGAAAATGCCGTTCCGCTATAGCTGACTATGCGGGACGGCATTTGAAACGATCAAAATTTTTGGGCAGCTTCCTTCAACAACTCCTGCACTGCCGGGTCGAACCAACAGTTCAGAAAATCATCGGCATCGAATTGGGGTAATTTGTCATAGTGAGACCGCACCGCTTCAACGCGGTTTTTTTTTGCCAGCGCAAGTCCGCCGGAAGGCATGGCGGTCAGGGCGGCGATTTTGGCAACAGCTTGATTTTCCACATCTTCCATTGGAACAACGGCATCCACCAGCCCGATATCAAGCGACTGATCCGGCTCCAGGAATTCTCCGCTAAACACCATTTCAGTAGCCCCGCGATCACCAATGATTTGCCGTAAAATTAAATCGGCCAGAGCGGGAACCGGCAGGCCCATTTTGACTTCGTTAAACCCGATCAATTTGCGACCCTCGGCAACGAATCGAAAATCTGTGCCGATGGCCAAAATAGCTCCCCCGGCAGTGGCATGACCTGCGATAGCGACGGCGGTGGGCAACGGCATGGTGTACAGATCTAAAAGCGTCTGGTTAAGGGCGGCGTAAAAATCCATCATCTCGGCACGGCCCAATTGTATCAAACGCGGCAAATCCAAGCCGATACTGAAGAATTTGGTACCACCGGCCAAGACCATCCCTCTGAATTCATCTCTGATGCGTTTCAGCTCCGCGGAGAGATCAACGAGCATTTCAGGGCTGATGGCGTTGATGACGCCGCTGGTTAAGCGCAAAAGGGCTATCGCATCATGCGCCTCTATGCTGACTTTCGGCATAAATCCTCCTGACCGCATCTAAAATATTTGAAAGACCAACACCGGCCTTTTCTTGGACCACAATATCCGCAGCGGGAAAAGCCGGCTCGATGTTCACTTCCACGATTTTGGCCCCATTTTGCTGTGCCAGAACGGGCAAAGATGCTGCCGGCTGGACCACCGCTGAAGTACCGACGACCAGCATCAGTTTACAGCTGGCCGATTCCTGGTAGGCTTTTTCCAGAGCCCCTTCTGGCAGTTGCTCCCCGAACAAAACGGTGTTGGGCTTAAGCACTCCGCCGCACTCGCAATACGGTGGCAGGCCGTCCGGTACGCCGGGGGCCAGGTATTCTTTGTTGCATTGCAGACAGTAGGTTTCTCTGAGGCTGCCGTGAATTTCGGTTACCTTTTGGCTGCCGGCTTTTTTATGCAGCCCGTCGATGTTCTGGGTAATCACATGGCGCACAATACCCATCTTTTCAAGCTCCGCCAGTGCCGCATGCGCTTTGTTGGGATGATAGGCATCATAGTTGCGGATGAATTCACCGCGGATGGTCCAGTATTTCGACGGATCCTCCCTAAAGGCATCAATGGACGCATAAACCATGGGATCATATTTTTCCCACAGGCCGCCCTTGGAGCGAAAGGTGGGAATGCCACTTTCAGCTGAAATCCCGGCACCCGAAAGAGCCACACATGGTTTGAGGTCAACCATTAAGAGAGCAACTGTTTGATAAATTGATTCTTTTTCCATGGCTTCCAGAAAAATGCGCTTCAGGTTGATTTTTATGCAACGAGTGCCCGAATAAACTTTGGATTCTACTTTGAATTCATCCAAGCGGAGGCTGCGCTTCAGACCACAAGGGCGGCCATGTCGCTTCCGAAAAGGCCAATACGGTCCCCGGCCTTGATGGCAACGTCTAACTTCCAATCAAGGGGGTCTTCGCGAACCTGCTGATACCCCATCCGGTATGCCATTTTACTGCGGGATGCGAGCAGTTTTGAATTGAGAAAAATCGTGTAGATTGCATCAAGCGGAATTCCGATGCGGGCCAAAAGCGCTTCGACTGTTTCCTCGGGTTCAGCGCGGAGTTTTAATATCCCCTTTTCAAACGTTTCGGATTCTTTCAGGAATTGACGCAACTTTCCGTAAATACGAACTTCAACCATGGCCGTTGGCCCTTTTAGGGCAACCGATCGATGAGATCGGTTACCGGAGAGATGAGGTGCGTTACGTGATCATAACGGTCACGCCGACTCCCATAATTGCCCCGCAAATAGCCCACCCAATAAACGCAGATTCCCGCCCAATGGACCACTACCTTACCGAGCGTTGATCGATTCTAACGCTACTATCAAGCAATCAACAGTGATTTAGAGTTCGATGCGGGTGCCGAGTACCGCTAAAAACTTTGCCAGCCAGTCCGGATGAGCCGGCCATGCCGGAGCACTTACCAGATTACCATCGACATGGGCCTGATCCACCGGGATATCAACATATTCGCCGCCGGATGTTTTGACATCCGGACCCACGGCCGGATAGGCAGAGCAGCTTTTGCCCTTTAAGACACCGGCTGCGGCCAGTATTTGGGCGCCATGGCAGATGGCGGCAACAGGCTTATTGGCTTCGGCAAAATGGTGCACAATTTTTATGACATCATCATTCAGGCGAATGTATTCCGGTGCGCGGCCACCGGGAATAACCAGCGCATCATAGTTTTCGGCTTGGATTTCGTCAAATGTGGCATTCAGTGCAAAATTGTGGCCCGGCTTTTCACTGTAGGTTTGGTCACCCTCAAAATCGTGCACTGCGGTTCTGATAGACTCGCCGGCTTTCTTGCCGGGACATACCGCATGCACGGTGTGCCCGACCATTTGCAGCGCCTGAAACGGTACCATTATTTCATAATCTTCCACAAAATCTCCTGCCAGCAGTAAGATTTTTTTAGCTGCCATACTTCCTCCTTTCCGTCCGAGAATGAATGCTCGGCGTCCGTGGTTAGTCGTTATAGCGGTTGTCATAAATATGTTCCGTTTGTCATATTCGTTAACAAGCACCAGAGTAGTTTGTAACAGCTTGATATTATTATAAACCTGACAACCGCTATATCATTGTTTTTAT
>JASFNW010000079.1:0-22717 GCA_050116835.1 Desulfobacterales bacterium | reverse complement strand
TGACGATTTTACCCGTGTCGTCCATCAGGCAGTTTAAGATGCTGCCCAGGGGCTGCGGCAGCATTCGTACCTTGTTGATATATATTTCACGGTTGGTCTTTTCGCCGTTGTGGGAATGGTAGGTGATCGAGTGGTGTCCGGTCAGGATCTCGTTAAAGCGCTCATGATTTTGTTTAAAAAATCCGATGGGTAGCCCGGAAACGACATTGATGGGGACATTAATGGGTGAATTGTTTTTTAGAAACAGCCCCGCTATGGTTAGGGCCAGAATCCGGACATAATCGGTAATCAGTCGTTCCTGATCCAGGGTAAAGTTTAAAACATTCGACTGTTGCTCGGCCAGGTCGCCCACAAAATACGATTTACCGTCAATGGTTACATGGATATGATCCGTTGGCGTGCTGTCACCAAAGTCCGCCCAGAATTGGATTTCCGATGCATCCCCAAAAATCGATTTAAATATAAAGGTTTCTTTGCCGTTGGTGGCCTTGGTGAAACCAAAACCGATATCAATACCCAGAACTTCCATTTTTGCCTCCTTCAACCTTATGGGCAACACAATTGCATAACTACGTCGCTTTTCAAAATATATCGTATCGTTGTTGAAAAGTCAAAAAAATCAAGAGGGTTACACCCCATCTAATTTGTTTGTTTTTTTATTAATTTCAATAATTTGTGCATTATCGAAGCGGTTCTTTCAGGATCCTCGCCCCTTACCCGAAAACGGCAACCGATATTCAATAAAGAATCGGCAGGCACCGGTTAAATCGGAAAATGATCGCCTCCTTTCCGCCGGGAAAGGAATACGGTGAGCAATTCTATTTTCGGCCAAAATTGAAAACTTCTTTAGCGGATAGGGGCCGTTATTTTTTAACAGCAGAATTGATCCCGTCACACGTCGTCGGTCATCCCTAAATAATCGTCCAATCGATCTTAAAACTATTTTTCACAATGGATGCGATATGATCGCTATAGTAGTGGTGCTGGATGCGGTAGGTGCTTGCCTCATACTCGATGTCAAGGTGTTGGTCGTCCGGAACCCGAACAACCCGGCATTTTGAAAGTGCTTTAAGACCGATGCCGGCCGCTTTGAGTACCGCCTCTTTTGCAGTCCAGTACCGAAAGAACGTCTCAAAGGATTTGTCCGCCAGTGACCATTCTGCTTCAGTGGCGGTTTTTGGGAATAGTGCTTTGGTCCGCGAACAAATTTTTTCGATATCAATACCGACCGGATAGGGGGCGATGACACCGCCGACGTATTCGGTCTTGTGGGTAATCGACCAGTAAGTTCCCTCGAAGGGCAGGGGAGCGTTTCGTTCGTCCTGTTCCAGTTTTCCCAGTCGCACGCCACATTTTTCAGCAGATATAGCTAAGGCTCGCCGGGCTTGGCGACTGAGGAATCGGACACGTTCTTTGGGAGTCAGATCATTAACGCTTTTCGCAACGGCCATGATCACGGGGTATACGGTTTGGGTTTGGATTTTAGATTTTGGATTTTGGATTGATTTCATGTTCGCCACCATCAATCACTTCTGATTTAACTTTCTGTTTTCTGACCTCTGACCTCCGTTCTCTGACCGATGCCCTCTGATCTCCAGCGCCAGATCATAAACCGTCTTTTTCGGAAGGCCGCTTTCGCGGGCAATCTGCCGGGCGATTTCAGAAAGGCTGCCGGTTCCATTTTCCAGGGCGGCCTCAAGCGCGTTTTTAACGTTCTGCATATCCGGTTCGTTGAATTGATCACTGCCCGCGAGCAGCAGGGTGCATTCGCCTTTAACCGTCGACCGGCTCCTGATCTCCTTTAGGATTTGAGACACCGTCCCCCTTATAAATTCCTCATGCAACTTGGTCATTTCCCGCGCCAGCACTGCATATCGATCGCCCATGCTGGCGATGATATCCTCCATTAATGAGATGATTCGTTGGGGAGACTCATAAAATATTAGGGATTCGGAGCGGGCGCCCAACGCTCTAAGGAATTTGATTCGTTTGCCCTTTTTTTTGGGGGCAAATCCCACAAATATAAAAGCATCTGTGGGCAACCCCGATACGCTCATGGCAGCGGTGGCGGCGGTTACCCCCGGCACCGGGGTTACTTCGATCTTGTGTTCAATTGCCGCGGCGATCAGACGAAATCCGGGATCGGATACCGACGGTGTGCCGGCATTGGATATCAGGGCGATTGATGTCCCGGCCAACAATTTTTCAATCAATTGCGGGGTTCGTTTTGCTTCGTTGTGTTCATGATAGGAAACCAGCAGGTTTTTGATGCGGTGATGGGCCAGAAAACGGCCGGATTTGCGGGTGTCTTCAGCCGCAACCAGATCAACCCGCTTCAAAATGCTGAGAGCCCTAAGGGTAATGTCATCCCGGTTACCGATCGGAGTGGCGACAACATACAGTTTTCCCTTTTGGAGGATATGGTTCGCGTCATGCATAGGCTAAATCAAAAGCATTTTTAATAATTTCGACCTGTGGGGCATCCCGGTTTGAAATGATGGTGACCACATCAAATCGGGCCCGGGCGGTGCTCTGATCAGTCGTCTTCAGGTAATATAGCGCAGTCATGGATATTTTTTTCTGTTTTTTAGGCGTTATGGCTAACTTAGGACTGCCAAAACGAACCGAGGTTCTGGTTTTAACTTCGATGAAAACAAGGGTGTCCTTGTCTTTTGCAATAATATCGATTTCACCCAGCCGGGTGCGATAATTGGTTTCGATGATTTTATAGCCGGCCTTCTTCAAGCGTCTGACCGCAAGCGCTTCCCCCTGTTCACCACATTTTTGCCGCCGATTTTTCATAAAAATTGTTTGTTGTCCGTTGTCAGTTGTCCGTTGATCCAATTCAGGGATGTTATATGACAAGAATAAATGCAAGAAAAGAGAAACTTTTAGTCGACCTGGCTTGCCTTTATGATTCAGAACGGATTTTGAAACCTTTAACACCGGACAATGGGCCACGGACCACTAACGTTTTTAGATGTATTCTTTGACGCCCCTGAAAGTCCTCCGATGAATCGGACAATGCCCATATTCGCGGATGGCGGCCTTGTGCGCCCGGGTGGGGTAGCCTTTGTGCTGATAAAAACCGAATTGGGGATAATATTCGTGATACCGTTCCATCAGCCGATCCCGCGTGACCTTGGCCACAATCGACGCCGCTGCGATCGACACACTGAGCGTGTCACCTTTGGTAATCGGCATTTGAGACAGGTAAGATGAAATTCGGAAGGGTCCGTCAATAAGGAGACAATCGGGCTGGGGAACTAGGTTGCCGGTTGCGATGGACATCGCCAGCAGGGAGGCCTGCAGGATATTAATGCGGTCAATTTCTGCTGCATCAACGATGCCGATGCCCACCGAAACGGCCTGAGCATAAATTTCTTCGTACAGACAGGCCCTCTTTTTAGCAGAAAGCTTTTTCGAATCTGTGACGCTGGTGACCGAGAAATTCGGCGGCAAGATCACCGCCGCAGAAACAACGGGACCGGCCAGGGGACCCCGACCGGCCTCGTCGATACCGGCAATTGCTTCGAAACCCTTTGCGGTGGCTTTTTTTTCGAAAAACCACAGATCCATCGTCATAATTCAGATGTCAGAGGACAGAGAACAGAGGACAGATTGTTGGATATAAGATGCATTTTCACATTTTTTGCTTTTGGTCTTCTGTCCTCTGACTTCTGCCTTCTGTAATTAGGATTAGCGGCGCTCTTTGATCCTGGCGGCTTTGCCCCTGAGTTTGCGCAGATAGTAGATTTTGGCACGTCTGACCCTGCCACGGATAACGACTTCGATCTTGTCGATCGCAGGCGAATGCAGCGGAAAAATTCTCTCTACCCCCACACCGTAAGAAACCTTGCGCACCGTAAAGGTTGCATTTGTGCCACCTTTTCGTTTGCTGATGACCACGCCTTGAAAAATTTGGATGCGTTCTTTTTCACCTTCTTTTATTTTGACGTGGACTTTGACATTATCGCCCGGCCCAAATGCAGGGTGGTCAAGTCGCATTTGTTCTTTTTCCAGTTGGTTAATCTTTTCCATTTTTCCTCCAAAAAAAAATATAAATTTGACGTCTAATACATTTCTAATTGTTAAGCCATCAGCCGATCAAATATTATAGCCGCCGCTGAGCGCACCGAAAGATGATTGTAATCCGTTTTCCCAGTAATCGGTTCCAGCACATAATCGGCTGCGGAAATGAACGCTTCGCTTAAGCCCCAGGCGGTGCCCAAAGCCAGCACATAGGGATTGCCGTTTTTGAGCATGGTGCGGCACTTTTGATAACCGATGTTGGCCGGGCCCCTGCGTGCGCAGGTTGCAATCGTTTTCGGCTGCACGCCTTCTGAAACGGTGACGCGGTCAATGACATCAGCATATGTTGTGCTGACGCGTATCGATTGCAATGCGCTGCGTCTTCTGGGGTTATATCGTGCCCCGATGCCCTGGGTCCAATGCGAAATGATCTTTTGAATCAGATCGATCTGATCCTCGAGGGGCGTGACGACAAAAAATGCCTTCAAGCCGAAGGTTTTAGTGGCCCTCGATATATCGTGTAAATCCAGGTTGGTCAAGGCGGATGCAATCGTTTGCCCGTTTTTGTTGACCACCGGGTAATGAATCAATGCCACGTAAAGATTGGACATGGTCGATCTTTTTTGCCACAGAGAACCCAGAGTGATAATCTCAAATAAACCATTTGAGAATACGTATTCTTTAACTTTTTTTTTCTGCGTTTTGTCTATATACTCCGTGAGCTCTGTGGTAAGATTTCAGTATATCTTCAAGCCGTCGGGACCACTTTTCTAATATGTTGATTTCCTTGACGCTCAGATCCTTTTTTTGCAGTAGATCAGGGCGCTTCATTAAGGTGCGCATCAATGCCGATTCCAGCCGCCAATTTTCAATTTCCTCGTGATGTCCCGACAGTAAAATATCCGGTACCGCTTCCCCCGCAAAGACTTGTGGCCGAGTGTAGTGTGCATGTTCGAGCAGGCCATCGGCGAATGAGTCTTTCTCGGCAGCGTCTTCACCACCAATGGTTCCGGGTAACTGACGGGTGACCGCATCGATGATGACCATGGCGGCGAGTTCGCCGCCGGTCAGCACATAATCTCCAATCGAGATTTCATCGTCAATCAGCTTGCTGTTGATGCGCTCATCAACCCCTTCATAGCGACCGCAAACCAAGACCAGGTCATCACACGCTGCCAGTTCTTGCGCCATTTTTTGGCCAAAAACGCGCCCCTGCGGTGACAACAGGATTTTGTGGGCTGAAGGCGCCTCCAGTTCGGCAGCCCGTATGGCAGCGGCCAAAGGCTCCGGTTTCATGACCATCCCGCTGCCGCCGCCGTAAGGCCGATCGTCTGTTGTCTGTTGTCTGTCTTCTGCAAAATCTCTGATGTTCAAGGTCGAAACAAAAATTTTTTCTTTATCGATTGCCCTCCTAATAATGCCATGATTCCAAAAGGGGGCAAACATTTCAGGAAAAATGGTCAATACAAAAAATTTCATTCTAAAACGACATTCGATTGCAATGCTGGAATATTGGAATGCTGGAAAAATGGATTTAATAATTGAAACCAAGTTAATTCAAACGAATTCATTTTTCCTCAATCTATATTCCAGTAATCCATTATTCTATCAGCCCGTTTGGAGCCCTTAATCTTTGTCGAAAGACATCGAAACGGAAATTTTGCTGTATAGTTGAGATCAGACCGCTTCCAACCCATCGGGCAAATCAACCCGCATTAAGTTGGCTTTGATATCGATTGCCTGTACAACTGATTTAAGGGCCGGAATCAAAAATTCCCCGTGATCACTTTTGACGACATATACATCATTGGCGCCGGTTTGGATAATCGATTCTAAACGTCCGAGGTATCGATCCCCTGTTGTGAAAACCTGCAGGCCGATCAGCTCATACCAGTAATAAACGTCTGTTTCTAACTCGGGAAGCGCGGATTTTTCGATCTGCAGGTCGGCACCGATCAGTGTTTTTGCCTGATCGCGATCGCTGATGTTGGTCAGGGCTAAAAGCGCTCCACGAGAATGCGGTTTGATCCAGTCGATTTCGTAGTCTTTATTTTTGCCGTCGGAGGTACTGACCGATACAGTGGCGCCCGGCTGGAAAATTTGCAACGATTCAGCATATGAGTGAATCTTAAAGGTTCCCTTGACGCCATGGACACCCACGATCTTTCCGATCGTAATACGGCCTTTCATCGGATCCGGTTTATTCAATAATTTCCAGCACCGTACGTTTTTTTAATTTGGCTGAGGCTGCGCCCAATATGGTTCGCATGGCCCGCGCAGTCCTTCCCTGTTTGCCAATGACCTTACCCAGATCCTCTTTGGCCACTTTCAGTTCAAGAACCGACGTCTGGTTCCCCTGAACCTCTGTTACGCTGACTTGTTCCGGACGATCCACCAGTGCTTGAGCGATATAGCTGATCAGGTCCTTCATAGCGTCATCTCCTTGGTTATCGGTTGCGATACAGGGGGGATGAACGACTAAATTCGATGCTATCCGCAAACGTTCGCGCTGCTATGCATTTTTGGCGAAGATGCCTTCTTTTTTAAAGAGGCTTTTTACCGTGTCCGACGGAATCGCTCCTTTATCGATCCAGTATTTGACTCGATCCGTGTTCAACATCACTTCAGCCGGATCCTTTATGGGGTCATATGTGCCGATTTTTTCCAGGAATTTGCCGTCTCTGGGGCTTTCCCCGTCAGCGACCACAATCCGGTAAAAAGGTTTTTTCTTGGCTCCGTGTCTTGCCAGTCTGATTCTAACGCCCATTCATAGGTCTCCTTCAAAATGGCAGCATTCCACGGCCAACTCCGCGCATGCCGCCCTGGTTTAATTTTTTCAGCATTTTTATCATCTGGGTGTAATTCTTTAAAAGCTTGTTTACGTCCTGAACCCGGGTTCCGCTTCCTTTTGCAATTCTTTTGCGACGGCTGCCATTGATAATTTGATGATCCTGTCTTTCCTGTGGCGTCATGGAATTGATAATCGCCTCAATTCTGACAAACTCTTTTTCATCCACCTGAAGATTCTTTAGCTGTTTCATCTGCCCCATGCCCGGAATCATTTTTAGCAGATCCGAAAAAGAGCCCATTTTTCGGATCTGAACCATCTGGTCACGGAAGTCTTCCAGCGTAAACTGGCTTTTTCTAAGCTTTTTCTCTAAAGCTTCCGCTTTCTTTTGATCGACGACATCCTGTGCCTTTTCGATTAGGGTGAGCACATCGCCCATGCCCAGAATGCTCGATGCCATGCGATCCGGATGAAATGCCTCCAGATCGCTGAGCTTTTCACCCACACCGATAAATTTTATGGGCTTGTCGGTTATGGATTTTATCGAAAGCGCCGCCCCGCCGCGGGCATCGCCATCCATTTTGGTCAGGACGACACCACCGATGTCCAGGGTCTCATTAAATGCCTTGGCGATATTGACCGCATCCTGGCCGGTCATGGCATCGGCGATCAGTAAAATGTCAGAGGGCTTTACAGCGGCTTTAATTTCCGCCAGCTCAGCCATCAATTTTTCATCGATATGTAAGCGCCCGGCGGTATCCAGCAACAGCGTGTCGCATTCCTGCTGCTGCGCACCGCTTAACGCCTCCTGACAGATTTGAACCGGCGAACTATCCGTGCTCGACGGAAAAACCGGTACATCCAGTTGGTTGCCCAGTTTTTGGAGCTGCTCTATCGCGGCCGGTCGGTAGACGTCTGCCGGAACCAGATAGGGTTTGCGGCCCATTTTTCTGAGAAAGACCGACAATTTGCCAGCCGTGGTTGTTTTGCCTGAGCCTTGAAGACCGACAAGCATTATGGCAACCGGGGTTCTACCTGAAAGATTCAGTTTCTCATTGCTGCCACCCATTAAGTCTGTCAGGGTTTCATTGACAATTTTAATGACCTGCTGGCCGGGTGTCAGGCTTTCCAGAACTTCCTGGCCCATCGCCCGTTCTTTAATATCGGCGATGAAACGTTTAACGACGCGGTAGTGAACATCGGCCTCAAGAAGGGCCAGGCGAACTTCTTTCAGCCCCTCTTCAATATTCTTTTCCGTAAGTTTGCCATGTCCCTTAAGCTTACGGAAAATGTTGTTTAATCTATCACTTAGGCTATCCAGCATATAAATACCTGATTGAAATCATAAATTCTTGAAAATACAATTGTAATAATGATATGTCAAGGAAATTAATACCTGAATTTTGAATGAAAAAAGATGATAGGCTTTTTGGGGTTGTTAAAATGATGTTGGAAATTAAAAAACAGAACATTCTGGAGTTGGATCGGAATGCATTGGTTTCCTGGCTGGCCGAACGACGTATCGAATCGTATCGGGCGGATCAGATTTTAAAGTGGCTTTATACGCGCCAGACGGATTTATTTGATCAGATGACAAACTTATCCAAAGAGTTGCGGGTCCTTCTGGCCGATCACTTTACGATCGACCGTTTGAAGACCGAACACATCACCACTTCCAAAGACGGTACGCACAAATATCTGTTTGAGCTTAAAGATGGCAAACGAATTGAAAGTGTCCTGATACCGGAGCGCGATCATTATACCCTGTGCCTTTCGAGTCAGGTGGGCTGCGCGCAGGGCTGTGATTTTTGTTTGACCGCCAAATTGGGGATTCAGCGCAATTTAAGCATGGCCGAAATGGTTTCCCAGGTGCGCGATATCAAAAATGACCTCAAAGACCCCAAATCCCTGACGAATCTGGTATTTATGGGCATGGGCGAGCCGCTGGCCAATTACCGCAATCTGGTCGCAGCGATCCGGATCATCACCGATGGGGGCTTCGGCTTTGCCTTCGCCGGTCGGCGGGTGACGGTATCAACAGCCGGCCTGGCAGCGCGTTTGGCCGATTTGGGCCGCGATACCCGTGCGAATCTGGCCGTTTCGCTTAATGCTGCCGATAACGATACCCGCAGCCGTCTGATGCCGATCAACCGTAAATATCCCATCGAAAAACTGCTCGACGCCTGCCGGCACTTTCCGCTGCGCGGCGGGCGCCGCATCACATTCGAATATGTCCTTCTCAAAAATGTCAACGACGCTGCCGATGATGCCCATCGGTTGGCTAAACTGCTGCGGCCGATCAAATCAAAAATCAATCTGATCCCGTTCAATTCCCATCCCGGATGCCCCTATCAGCGGTCAACTGAAGATACCATTCTTCGATTCCAGAAAATTCTAATTGATAAAAGTTACACGGTGATGATCCGGCGCAGCAAAGGGCAGGATATTTCGGCCGCCTGCGGGCAGCTGGCCGCAAGTGGAACAGATTTCTAGGTAAAAAATGTGTCGGTTATTCCAAGTTTCAGGTGTCATGTGCGGGCAGTTTTTGCTCCTGGCTTCTCGCTGCTTGCTTCTGGCAAGGAGCAGTGAATCTCTTGCCAGCAGCCAGCGACCCCAAACTTTGAACCATGAACTCCTGCTTGCCGCGCCACAGCCCAATGGGCGAAGGCAAGAACTGTTGAATCTAAATGATTAGTTTTTTGAAGTCGGCGGTGGGAATGCCAATAACTTCGATGGTCTGCTTGCCGTTGGGCGTTGTGACCACCACGTCGATGGGCGTCAGGTTGGATGCCTTGCTGTAGCCGACACATATGGCGCCCGCCAGATAAATGGTTTCTTTTGAGCCGCCATGAGGGACCAGTGCTATCGGGCTGGGGTGATCCTTGACATCAATGATCGTGTCGGTTTTCGGGTTGTGATATTTTAAAATTTTTTCGTTATCATTTTCAGTGCGCCCGACAATCAATTTGCTGTCGCGGTTTAATCGAAAGTGGCGGCCATATTTTAAAAGGTGCAATTGTTCTTCGGTGCACGTCTCCTGATGGTCAAACAGATCCTTTAGCCGGCGGGAGTAACCGACATCGGTCAGCAGACAGCCACCGGCCGGTGCAGGGTAGTCGGTGATACCGAATTTTGAGGCCAGCGCAATTTGCCGCTTGCGGCCGCGACCGGCGATATCCAGCAGGCGTTCACGGTCGACCCAGCCTTCTTTTTCCGGAATGGTTTCCGGAAGTTTTTTGGCGCTCAAAGGTCGCAGAATATACCCTTTGAAACCGGAGTGCTTGGCCACGTACATCAGAGAAGACTTCGTCTGGGACATAGGACGCTGCCCGAGGACCTCTCCGCTGAATAGAAAGTCGAAATGGTTTGCTTCCATGATTCCACCGGCGAGATTGAACATCAGCGCATGACAGTCCATGCAGGGGTTCATCTGTTTGCCGTAGCCGGCCGGTGGATTTCTGAGCATTTCCATATAAGCCGGGTAAATGGGTTTGACTGTCAGGGGGATGCCGGTCTTCTCTGAGGCCTCGCGGGCTTTGGCTGCCGTAAAAAAAGGCGTTTCAAAAGTAACCCATTCGACATCTATTCCCTGGTCGCGCAGCACCAGACCGGCGAGCATGCTGTCCAACCCCCCCGAGCACAGGCCTAAAGCGCGTACTTTTTGTTTTTTTTCACCCATAATACGTATTTTGGTTTTGAGATGTTTAAGTTATTGTCCATCGGCGCACGGTTGGTTGTCTGTTGTCCGTTGAAAGTATTTGGTTTGATATCTTTCTGTCTTGACTGTGTTTATGAAAGCAG
The DNA here is from genome assembly GCA_050116835.1 of Desulfobacterales bacterium. GTDB lineage: Bacteria > Desulfobacterota > Desulfobacteria > Desulfobacterales > JAHEIW01 > JAHEIW01. The sequence continues at coordinate 12,096 of JASFNW010000079.1, read as the reverse complement.
CGTATATCCCACGCCTAAAAAGATTTGTTGAACATCTTCTTAAAGATAGGCTAAAAATGCGGTTTTTGCAACTAACCACGGACAACCAACTACGGACCATTTTAGATGCAGTTAAAGCAGCATGCTGATAAAATACGTAAGGTTCTGCGGGGCATTTTCCCCGAAGTCGAAACACAGCTGTTTCATCAGAATGCGTTTCAACTTCTGGTGGCCACCATTCTGTCGGCCCAATGCACCGACAAGCAGGTCAATCAGGTCACCGCAGCGCTTTTCAAACGGCTTAAGACGCCTGATGATTTTGCCGCGGCCCCCGTGAAATCGATCGAAAAACTGATCCGCCCCACCGGTTTTTTCCATAATAAAGCCAAGAATATTAAGAATTGCGCCCGAGCGATTTTAGAACAGCATGGCGGCCGGGTGCCCCGCACCCTGGAGGAACTGGTTAAATTGCCCGGCGTGGGGCGCAAAACCGCCAATGTGGTTCTCGGGGCCGCCTTCGGCATTCCCGGTATCGTCGTGGACACCCATGTGGCCCGCATCTCCAACCGGCTGGGATTGACGACAAATAAAAATCCGGTTAAGATCGAACTCGATCTGATGCGCCTCATCCCCCGGCGCGACTGGAATGATTTTTGTCTGCGGCTTATTTTTTTCGGTCGTGCGACCTGCACCGCCCGCAAGCCCAGATGCCCGCAATGCCCGCTAAACAACCTGTGCCCCTGGCCGGATAAAACCACTGAACTATAAAGTCTGTATCAAGGATACAGCCCTAAGTTAAGTAATCTGACATCAGGCTGTTATAGACGTCATCTGATTCGGCCTCGACGATGGTAAGCAATCGTTTAAACTGTTTCATGAGATTTTCGGCAAACGGTGTCAGCCGCGAGCCTTTGCCCTGCCGCACAACCAGCGGCTTTCCGATTCTTTCTTCGGAGGTCCGTATGCGCATCCATACCGCCCGGTAACTCATGTGCAAATGCCCGGCAGCCGCGTGCATCGAACCCAAACGATGGATGGTTTCTAAAATGCGATAACGGCCGAGTCCGAACACGATGTTGCCTTGCATGTCTTCGATCCAGATCTTGGATCGGATCGCAAATACCGTTTTTTCTTTCACCGTTTAATCTCCCGGGGCCCCAGGGTTGAATGAACCAATCGACCAGCAGGTTGCCACCCATGATGGTTTAGCGGATCGGCAGCCTATGAGCCCATCCAGTTTAAAAATCCTAATCCTGTCATTCGTTGGTTTTGGTTATTATAAGGTTTTTTTCACCAACCATATCACTTTTTTACCGAAATTATCGAAAATTAACTATATCAATATTGACATAATAATGCGCGTTGGGTTATAACCGCATTCGTAAACGAACTCCCGTCGTTTACTCTTATGCATGGGTGGTTTTTGTATTCAAAAGCCGCCCATGCTTCTTTCATGCCATCACCGAAAATACAGCGAGTATATCATATTTGATATTAATTTGTCTAAACTGATTGGTTTTGAGCTCACCGAAAGTCAAATACTTCGAACGGCCTGGTCGGGAAATTCACAGGCCAATCAAAAATTCCAAAGGCACGTGCGAGTTTGTCGCTCATCGGTAAGTGCCATGTAATAATTCAATCTAACTCGGTATTTGCTGTTGTCCATTCTGAAAAACGATTAGACGTGTGGGTTGTGACCGAGGTACCTCAGGCGCTTAAATTGGCTCTAAACGATGAACAGAATCAATAGACTAAACAAAACTGTTAGCTTAGGTTATTTTTAGTTATTATTTTTTATATTCTAATATAATATTGACTTAAAATTTCTTATATTCTATTTAAATGCTTTATGACAACTTCTTTATAGCGGTTTAAGTTTGCCAACCAAGGATCATCTGATGAAGCTGTTTTTAAACACAAAAGAAGTCGCCCAATTTCTAAACATCAACGAGAAAATGGTATACAGCCTTGTTTCCGAAAAAGGGCTGCCCGCCTCCAAGGTCACCGGCAAATGGTTGTTTCCCAGACATCTGGTCGAGCAATGGATTGAAACCAATACCCTTAATTATCCCGAGACAGCCGACAGCCTTGCGGTTTCTCCGGCGGTGCTGATCATTGCCGGCAGCAACGATTTGCTGCTGGATAAAATGCTGACGCTTTACAACACGCATTTTACCGGAAATATTGCTGTTTTTGGCAATCTCGGCAGCATGGGCGGCTTGCAGGCGTTGCGCCAAAATCACTGCCACATGGCTTCAAGTCATCTGCTGCAGGAAGACGAACAGGAGTATAATTTTGATTTTGCTTCCCGGGAACTGGATTTTATGCCGGCGGTCATCAATTTTTGTCGGCGTGAGCAGGGCATCCTGGTGGCGAAAGGCAATCCCAAAAAAATTGCCGACATTGCCGACCTGGGCCGATCAGAAATTCGGATCGTCAATCGACCGCTGGGCACCGGCACGCGGCTGTTGCTGGATCGGGAATTGAAAAAGGCCGGCATCGCTGGTGAAAAAATTGAGGGTTACGGAAATGAAGTCCACCGGCATCTGGATGTGGGCCTGGAAATTCTGGCCGGTCGGGCAGACGCCGGACCCGGCATCGGCGCTGTGGCGGGGCTGTTAAATATTGGATTCATTCCCATACGCTGGGAACGATTTGATCTGATGGTCTTAAAGGATCGATATTTTGATGAAGGCATTCAGCGGTTTCTGTCTTTGCTGCATGAAGCTTCGTTTCGTCGCATCGCTGAATCGCTGGAAGGATATGACATCAGCACAAGCGGGAACATGGTATTTCCGCAGAATTTGGAAAAGGAGGTCTAGATGAAGTCTCATCGATTTATTTCAATACTTTTAATTTTTGGGGCGGGTATGCTGGTGCTACAACTTTTATTGCCGGTGAATTCGATGGCGGCCGAAAGAAAAGAAGTCATCATTTATCATGCCGGCAGTCTCAGCGTCCCGTTCGCAAAAATGGAGCAAAATTTTGAAAACCAGCATCCGGAAGTCGATATTGTCCGTAAGGCCGGCGGAAGTACCAAAATGGCGCGTCTCATTTCCGATCAAAACGACCCGGCAGATATCATGGCATCGGCTGACTATGCGGTTATCGACAAATCTTTGATCCCGGCAAAGGCCAACTGGAACATTCGCTTTGCCACCAATCAGCTTGTGCTCTGCTTTACGGACAGCAGCCGGTATGCCGACGAGATCAATGCGGATAACTGGTATGAAATTCTGGCCCAGAAAGATGTTTCCTGGGGACATTCAGATCCCAATTTGGACCCCTGCGGATACCGCAGCCTGATGGTGCTGCAACTGGCGGAAAAATTCTATAAAAAACCGGGACTATACGATCAACTGATTGCCAACCGCCCCGGAGAAAACGTCAAGGCCAAGGCAGTCGAGCTGGTTGAACTGCTGAAAAGCGGCAAAATGGACTATGGCTGGGAATATCTTTCGGTTGCCGCCCAGAACGGCCTGAAAACCATCCGCTTTGACGATCAGATCAATCTGGGAAATTACAAATTCGATGACTTTTATCAGCAGGTCACGGTCCGGGTGACCGGAAAAACAAAAGGCAGCTGGATGACGCGAACCGGCAAATCGATTACTTATGGTGTTACGCTGATCAACAATAGTCCCAACCCGAGTGGTGCCGTGGCTTTTTTGCAATATTTGCTCTATCCGGCAGGCGGGCTGGAAATTTTAAAGTCTATGGGGCAGCCGCCGTTCGTGCCGGCCCGCGTCCCGACCCAAAAAGAATATGATAAATTGCCGCCGCAATTAAGCAAGCTCGTTGAGGTGCGCCAATAGAACGCATAATCACATTTTCCCGTGGGATGAAAGGAGTTTAAAATGAAACGCTTATCTGTAGCCTTAACTTGTCTGGCGTTGATCGCCTGTCTTTTGCCGGTAAGCTCCTCGGCTGAAGAAAAAATGCTGATGATGGCGACGACCACCAGCACCGATAACACCGGGTTACTGGATTATCTCGCCCCAAAATTCAAAGAGGCCACCGGAATTGAGTTGAAGTGGACGGCCACCGGCACGGGCAAGGCGCTTAAATTGGGTGAAAACTGCGATGTGGACATCCTCATGGTTCATGCGCCCCCGGCTGAGAAAAAATTTGTGGACGCCGGCTTCGGTATCGACCGTCGCGAGATCATGTACAATGATTTTGTGATCATCGGGCCTGCATCGGACCCGGCCGGCATCAAGGGCAAATCCATTAAGGATGCATTTGCCATGCTGAAAGATAATAAGGCCGTTTTTGCCAGCCGCGGTGACAATTCCGGAACGCACAAAAAGGAGCTTTCGCTGTGGAAGGCGGCCAACCTTCCGGTCCCCGAAAAAGAAAACTGGTACGTTCAGACCGGTCAGGGAATGCTGGCCACCATTAACATTGCAGCCGAGCGCAACGGGTACACGATGACCGACCGCGGCACCTACATCAAATATGAAAGCAATATGAAAGGCAATCCGCCGCTCAAAATTCTGGTGGAAGGCGATGCGGTCCTGCTCAATCAGTACAGCGTGATCGCCATCAACGTCAAACATTGTGCCAAGGCCGATTATGACGCCGCCCAAAAATTTATCCAATGGATCACCGGACCGCAGGCGCAGCAACTCATAAAGGATTTTAAACTGTTGGGTAAACCCTTATTCACGCCCAATGCAAAGATGTAGCATCGGGGCAAAACGGATCCCAATAGCGGATGCATGTGTGCGACTTAATTATTGCCGTGCTTTTTTGCCTGCAGCCGCAATTATTTGCCCATCGTACTATCGTCATGAATTTTATTTTGGAAGGATTTAAACAGGCCTTACATCTGCTGGCAGACGGCAACCCGGAAACCTATTCGGCCATATGGGTGACCGTCAAGGTGTCGAGCTATTCCATCGGCGCCAGTCTGCTCATCGGAATACCGCTGGGGTTTTGCCTCGGTTATTTCGATTTCAGCGGAAAAAAGCCCTTGCGGACCGTGGTGGACACATTGATGGCGCTGCCGACGGTTTTTATCGGCCTGCTGGTTTACGCATTTATCACCCATCGCGGTCCCTTGGGAAATTTCGCACTGCTTTTCACCCTGCCCGGCATTGCCGTCGGCCAGACCATTCTGGCGCTGCCGATCGTCATCGGCCTGAGCGCGACTGCGGTTGAAAGCATGGACGAAAAGCTTCGAATTGCAATTATGTCGCTGGGGGCTAACCGGCGGCAGCTTTTTATCAGCAGTCTGTGGGAGGCCCGGCACGGCTTGCTGGCCGGTGCGATTGCGGCCTACGGGCGCGTCATGACCGAGGTGGGGATTTCCATGATGGTCGGGGGCAACATCAAGTGGCACACCCGTACCATCACCACGGCCATCGCCCTGGAAACCAACAAGGGTCAATTTGGCATGGGCGTTGCCCTGGGGCTGGTTCTTTTAACCATTGCGTTTTGCGTGAATATCTCCCTATCATTTTTACGCCGAAGGGTTTAAACGTGAACCCACTCATCTATGAGATCAGATCTTTGGCGCATTCATATGGCGAGAAAACGGTTGTGGCCATTGAACATCTCGCCGTCCGGCCAGGGTCTATCTTAGGCATCATCGGTCCCAACGGCAGCGGTAAAAGCTCGCTTCTTAGATTGCTGGGTCTGATTGAAAGGCCCACCAAAGGGAAAATCCTTTTTAACGGCCGCAAAGTCGAGCCTTTCTCTGATCAAGCCAGGTTTATGATTACCCTGTTGCCGCAGGAGCCTTTTCTGATGAAGCGCAGTGTCTTCAACAATGTTTCCTACGGTGTCAGATTGAGGGGCAACGGCCGCAATATGGCCGCACGGGTCAACGAAGCGCTTGCGCTGGTCGGTTTGCCGGGTCATGAGTTTGCGCGACGCCCCTGGTATGCCCTCTCAGGCGGTGAAGCCCAGCGGGTGGCTCTGGCCGCCCGCCTGGCATTGACGCCCAAAGTCCTATTGCTCGATGAGCCCACTGCCAGTGTTGATGCAGCCAGCGCCCAGCTGATCAAAGAAGCCGTTTTGAGGGCACGCGAACAATGGGGCGCCACACTTGTTGTGGCCAGTCATGACTGGCAGTGGCTTTACGAAATCTGCGATGAGATATTGCACATATTCAAAGGCAAAATTTTTGGAAGCGGCCGGGAGACCATCGTTTTCGGTCCCTGGCACAAATTGGAATCGGGACAATGGGGCAAGGTTTTATCTGACGGGCAGCAGCTGGCAGTCCCCGGGGAGCCGGAGCAAACAGCCGCGGCGGTAATCGAGGTCCTTTCTGTCAGCGAAGACCCGTCAAAAATATCCGGAGACGATATTGTACTGCGCGGCACCGTCTCCCGCCTCAGTCTAGAAAGAAACACGGATCAGGTTGTTGCCACAGTTATCGTCGGTAATCTGACTTTCACCGTTGGCCTGACGGCTCAACAGAAACAGGCACGGTCCGTCTTTCCCGGAAAAGAGCTGTTCATCCACTATAGCCTTGACCGCATCAAATGGATTTGACCAATGAAAATTTATCTGGGTTTTGATGATACCGATACACCGGATTCCGATCGGGGTACCGGCAAACTGGCACGCTGGTTTGAAAATGAAATGCCGGACGGTTGCCGGTGTCTGGGTGTCGTGCGCCAGCAGTTGCTGGTCGATGAAAACATTCCCTATACCTCCCATAACAGTTCCGCCTGCGTCATTGCTGACGTTCCGGAACCGTCATATTCGGAAACCCTTGTCGAGCTGGCGGCCCGGCATGTGGAAAAATATTTTCTGGAAGGCAGTGATCCCGGCATATGTGCGGTTCTCGAAGACGATCCGGCTTTGAATGCGCTGACCGATTACGGCCGGGATTGTACCTGCAGAGTAATGTCTCAGAAGGACGCCCTGCAGGCGGCGCGTTCGGTTCATCTTTCCGGCCATGGCGGTACAAACGACGGAATTATCGGCGCCGCGGCAGCTGTCGGATTGACGGCAGCCGGCTGGTACGGCAGGTTTATAGAATTCGGCCGGTTGCGGAAATTGCCGGATCAGATGACGGTAAACCAGCTGGAAGCACTGGGGATTCAGGTTGTGTCGCTGGATCGCGACGCTTCGATCCCCAAACCCGACGAAGTTGTCATGACCAATAGATGGGTGCGGCCGCGAATGCTCGGTCAAAAGCCTGTATTACCGGTTGCCTCCGCAGGCAAGGGTGTCTGGGAGAATATCGGAAGAAAACGCGGTCGTAAACAAGCTGCGTCCCCGGCGCATGAATTACAGGAGCTGTGCAATTCGGCTGGAAGTCGGCGTCTTTAAATCGGGATCCTACAGGTATCAGCAATTTATCCATCCGTTAACTTTTTTTTGAAATTTTGTTGTATTCCCGAATAAAGCCGATCAAGTTATCAGCCTGTTTTTGCATGTGGTCAATCCAGAGCATCAGGGCATCCTCTCCTTCCGGTGTCAGGTGGTAGATACGCTTGGCAGGCCCGGTGCCCTCGGTCTGCCACTCTGATTGCACCAGTCCGTCCGCCTCCAGCCCGCGCAGATGCCGGTAGATCATGCCCGGTGGGGCCTGGCCCTGCACGAATCCAAATTTCTGGATATGGTTTATCAGTTCATACCCATAGGAAGGTTTGATCTTGAGCCCCAGCAGCAGGGAAGGCTGAATATAACGCTCTGCTTTGCCGGAGCCCGGGTGCTTACCTCTTTGTTGACCCTTATTTTTTTTCGTTGACATATATCCTCCAAGGATATATATTCTTAGTGCTATTTCTTGCGGTAGGGAGTGGGCGCTCCATGAATAATCGCCCGCGAAATCCGCGCAAACTCGTGCCCAAGGGCTCGTAGTAAAAGAACAGTATTAAAGACGTCAGCCCTCCGAAGCTGGCCCAACATTCATTCCAGCAGGAGAACAAAATGAGCAAAATCTTTATTCGCGAAAGACGCAAGGTCCAAAAAGGTGAAAAAAAGCCCCGCTTTCGGGTCGTCGGCGTTAGCGGCGGCGACGTAAAGCTGTACGCCCGTCATATCCGTAAAAAAGAACTGGATCAGATAAAAGACGCTACCGGCACAGAGATTATCATGCTCGATGCCGGCCAGGGTAAAAAAGACGGCGGCGGGAAATCTGTATGATCCAGCCGGCCGTCTGCCCGGAGCTTACTCCTGGTAAATAATCGTGCCGACATGCTTGCCCTCCAGGGCAGCCAAAATGTGATCCGGATGTCGCATGGCATCAATGATTTGAAGCTCTTTGAGGCACTTGGCCCGCTGCAGCAGCGTCAGGATGGGCCTCTCGATGATCAGATCATCCAAATCTGTCTCCAGGAGCTTTTTGGCGGAGATACGGTCATAAAATTTTAGATCATTGCGAGCGGCCTCTTCAACTTTCTTGGGGTCTTTTTCGTAGAGCCCTTTTTCGTCTTTCAGAAAGATCAATGAGCGCGCTCCGATGTTTTCCGCCAGCAGAAAAGCACCGCAATCGGTTCGGTGTGGCGGAATGGTGCCGAATTCGGCGGGATGCTCAAAAAAGCCATAAGGGGGGATGCCGTAAGTAATCGGCAGATAGCCCAGCCGGCAGAACATGGTCAGCTGCTCCAGATTATCGCCATGGCCGATTTTGACACCACCGTGCTTTGACAATAGGACCGACAACATTTCGGCATTTTGCCAGGACACCTTATCACCGAGTTTGGAAAGCACCCCGGTGGGCATTCCCAGGTCAACACCGATATTATAGACATGCCGCGCTCTGGTACCGCCGCCGGTCATCAAAAGAATCCGATACTTTTCTTTGGCTTGGATTAAAACGTCCAATATAGGCAGGATCACTTTACTGCCCCGATCCATAATGCTCTGACCGCCGATTTTCAAGACGTTGATGTCGGGATGCATGCGAAAATAGGCGCTTTTTTCAGTATCCCGCAGCAATGCTTTGCTCACGAGTGATTCTCCCATCAGGTCGGATTCAATGTGCAGGCGCCCACCGTCCCCGCGATCTTTAACCAATTTTGACATGGTTTTTCCTTTCAGCCGCAGTTGTGTAGTGAAGAATTGTGATTTGTGCTTTCGGCAATTACATCCCTGAAGAAATCGATTGCCTATGGTTGGAGGCTGTTCACATCAGCCGTCTTCAGATGTTCAGCAGGTGCGAGATCATTTATAATTGTCCTTCGGTTGCCTGTCAAGGTATCCAATACGCTAAATGTTTAGCTTTTCGTGCTTGAGAAGATATGCCACGGCAATACCCGCCATGAAGCCGGCTGCCAGATTTGTGGCCAGGGTTATGCCTAAGATAACCAGACTCACAAAAAGGTCTTTGCGGGTGGTTAAATCGAGTATGGTCAGGCACAGCTCGCCGCCGGCGAAAAGCAGCAATATTCCCAGAACAGCCAGCGGAAGAAGGTTGATAAGTGCGAGGGAACCGCTCCCCAAGAATACCGCCAGGGCGATAAAAATACCTCCGATGATGATATTCGAGCCTGCCGTTCGGGCACCAAAACGATAATGAGCGGCCAGCCCGCCGGCGCCGTGGCAAAGAGGCATCCCACCAAACGTTGAACTCAAGAAGTTGGCGAGCGCCATGCTGATGCAGGCGGCACGATAAGTGACCTTGTTGGAGCGTTCTTTGAAATACTCGTTTGATAGATCACTATAGGCGATGACTGCGTTGCCTACAGACATTGGTATCTGGGGCAAAACCAGTGCAAACAGGGCAAAAGCGAAATCCGTCCGGCTGGGCCAGCCGAAGGGGAGAAATGTCGGGAGATTGATGCCGATGTGAATCTTGTCGAGGCTATCGCGGTTGCCGAGTACCAGGCCCAGGATCAGCCCGGCAACCACCACGATAAGACCGGCCGGGAACCTCTTGTTTTCCAGTAGTATGAGCGTCAGAACAGCGCCGGCAATACCGATAATAATGCCGATCGGGATTGGACCGATGGATTGAACAGATAAATAGGGTTCGAATGTCTGGTGGATTTTTTGAAGGTTTGACGTTCCCAACATCAGCTTGACGCCCTGTACCATCAACAACGTACCGGTAGAAAGCTGAACGCCCCTGACGACCGATTTGGGGATATATCTGCCAATAAATGTAATAGCTCCGGTGGCGCCGATCAGCAGCAGTACAAGGCCCATCAAATAACCGGCCGCCGTGATCTGGGGTGCATCCATGGCGGTGGCAATCGCATAGGCACCGATTACTTTCATCGGCTGCACCGGTACGGTGACGCCGTAATAGATGCCTGCCAGAACATAGAAGATGCCGACTATCAGAAACAGACCTGTCGGATTGAGCCCATTGATCAATATCATTCCAATGGCCAAAGGCAAAAGCGTTCCGAGATCCCCTAAAGAACCGGCCAATTCAAGACGGTTGAATCTGTAGCCTTGCCGCATTTGCTTCTCCTCATCAGGTGTTCAGTAACATAAGCGTCCGTTATGGTAAATACCTCTGACACACATCCACGGTGGGAATTGCATTTTGCACGTTGAAATTCAACAAAAAATATATTAATTTAATTTTTTTATAATCGACAAAAATTGAAGAGGAAAATCCAAACCGTGAAAGTCGGTCGCAACGATCCCTGCCCCTGCGGCAGCGGATTAAAATATAAAAAATGCTGTCTGGCAAAAGAAACGCCGGATAACAAGGATCCCGGCGCGTTGTATGCCCAGCGATATAAAATCCGGCTCAAAAACCAAGCCGACATAACCGGTATCCGCAAGGCCGGACAACTCGTGCTGGACACCTTTGAGCAAATCACCGATAAGATCCGTCCGGGAACAAAAACAGACGATATCAACACCATCGTCCATGAATTTACCGTCAAAAACGGTGCCCGGCCGGCACCTTTGCGTTACCGCGGATTTCCAAAAAGCGTCTGTGTGTCAGTCAACGAAGTGGTTTGCCACGGGATTCCCGGACCGCGGGTGCTGGAAGATGGCGATATCGTCAATGTCGATATTACCTCGGTGCTCGACGGTTATTATGCTGATGCCAACCAAACCTTTTTTGTCGGCACCCCCGGGCCCGATGCTGTCAAGATCGTCAGTGTTGCCAAAGAGTGCTTAAAACGCGGTATATCCATGGTGCATCCCGGAAACACCATCGGCGATATCGGCTGGGCCATTCAAACGTACGCCGAGGAGCAGGGATGCTCGGTGGTGCGCGATTTTGTCGGCCACGGCGTCGGCTTTGAATTTCACGAGGCGCCTCAGGTCCCGCATTTCGGGCAAAGAGGGCAGGGCATCCGTCTGATACCGGGCATGGTATTTACCATCGAGCCCATGATCAACCTGGGCAACCATGATTTGAAAATTCTGGAGGACAACTGGACCGCCGTGACCAAAGATAAATCTTTATCGGCCCAGTTTGAGCAGACCATCCTGGTGACGCCATCTGGCTATGAGAGCCTCACTCCTTATGACCTGAGTTGAGCGCTTGCCGATCTCACCGTATCTACTGTGTTAGATGGCGTTTCGCATAGTACACTGTAGCGGAACGCCATCTGCCTTGTATCTGCGGCAACTTCGACAAGCGCTCAACTCAGGTTATACTGCCGAGGCCATACCTTCCGGTCGCCGACCCGTCTTTTTAGCCACAATCTGTAAAATTCCCAGCATGATCAATACGATTACAATGATGCAGGTGCACATGGCATTGGCGCTGGCGGTCCAACCGTCATTGTCCAGCATGATGATTTCGATGGCTGCCAGATGGACGGTGGCGGAGACCAGGAAAATGACGGCACTGATGGTGGTCATCGCACGCATGAAAAAATAAACGAAATTTTGAAAGAAGGCCACCCGTGAAAGCGGAAATATGATTCGGAAAAAGGTGCGTAAGGTATCACCGCCCAGGCTGATGGAAGCTTCTTCGATGGACGGATCGATATTACGCAGATTGGAAATGCTGGATAAGATGCCCAGGGTAAAATTGCAGATCACAATATTGATCACAATGATCCAGGGCGTGCCGTAAAAAATGTAATGGGGTTTGTTAAAGGCCAGGATGTATCCCAGCCCCATTACCAGTCCGGGGATGGCGGCCGGCATCACCGACAGCAGGTAAATCGTCTGTTTGAAAAAAGATTTGCGCGTTTCCATGACATATCCGGCCACCAGGGTAAGGAATGCGCCGGC
>JASFNW010000078.1:0-22742 GCA_050116835.1 Desulfobacterales bacterium | reverse complement strand
GACATAATCCCCAGCAAATTTAAAGCCAGAGAAGGATTGGATGACACCAGGTCGACAAATGCATTTCTTGCGAAAATAAGCAGATGCGTTTTGGCAAGGGTTTGAGCGTTGGCCGGCATTTGCTGCGCGGTAAAAACCGTTACTTCTCCAAATGACTGTCCGGCCTCAAAAATATGCAGAATCTGTTCTTTGCCCTCTGATGAAACTTTGTAGATCTTGACCCGACCCCCAACAATCACGAAGAAGCCTGTTGTTTTATCGCCTTCTGTAAATATCGTCTGGCCTTTTTGATAGCGTTTTTCGACGGCGATACGACGAATGGCGTCTAACTGGTCGGTGGGCAAGCCGTTAAACAAAGGAACCGCTGAAATCAATTTTAAAAAATTTTCCATAGCTTCTTTTGCCTTCGTTTTTGATCTATGTCAAGGCCAGATGGTATTTTATGGATTAACCTGTTTGTAAATTTATGGCCTGCATCCTGCGTGAAAATTAATGCGGTTTGCGATTATTTTTACCATCTTGATTTAAGTCAATGTCATCGGTACGCTAACGCTTTATCATTTACACTAAATTGGCCTTGGGAAAAACCGCCATCCCAAGTCTGAAACGATAATGAACAAAAGGACAATACCATGAAATGCCCTGGACAAGATACCCTTTACTGGAAACCGGGCGCAATTTTTGAAACCCAATGCCCAAAATGCAGTGCCACGGTAGAGTTTTTTAAAGACGACACCACCCGCAAATGTGATAAATGCGGCCATCGGTTCGTTAATCCGGAAATGGACTTTGGCTGCGCGGCATACTGTCAATATGCGGAACAATGCATCGGGGATTTGCCGCCGGAGCTCATTGCCCAAAAAGAAGACCTGCTCAAAGATCGCGTGGCTGTTGAAATGAAGCGGTATTTTAAAAGCGATTTTAAGCGCATTGCCCATGCCGGTCGCGTGGCCCGCTACGCCGAGCAAATCGGCAAAAAGGAAAAAGGCAGTTTAGCGGTTATACTGCCGGCAGCGTATTTACACGATATCGGCATTCATGAAGCGGAGCGGAAACACGGCAGCACGGCGGCTGAATTTCAGGAAACCGAAGGCCCACCCATTGCCAGATCAATATTGGAAAAATTGGGTGCCAGAGAAGAATTGATCGCAGAAGTGTGTGATATCGTCGCACACCACCATCACCCGCGTTCGGATGACGGCCTGAATTTTAAAGTGGTCTACGATGCCGACCTGCTGGAAAACCTGTTTGAAAAGCAAAAAAAGACACCCCGATCTGAAGCGGAAATAAAGACCCTGATTGAGCGCTCATTTCTAACCGACAGCGGGCGTGAAGCGGCCAGAGAAAAATTGCTGGGTGGATCATAGAAGGATGGGCTTTTGCGATTAAAAGCGACCGTCTCACAGACCGTCATTTGCGAATTGATGCGATCATTTGACACAAATCCCATTTTGCCAAAAAAAATAATAGGAGCAACCCATGAAAACCGTACGTAAAATTATCGAAATCGATGAAGAACTTTGTGATGGATGCGGCAACTGTGTGCCTTCCTGTGCCGAAGGCGCGCTGCAAATTGTAGACGGCAAAGCCCGTGTCATTGCCGATATGTATTGTGACGGGTTGGGCGCCTGCCTGGGAGAATGTCCCATGGGGGCGCTTAAAATCATCGAACGCGAAGCCGATGAATTCGATGAAGAAGCCGTTGAAGAGTTGCTGGACAAAAGAAAACAGGAAACACCCGTTGAACAGGCACCGGCCTTTTCAGGTGGATGCCCGTCCGCCAGGCTGCAATCATTCGGGACCCCCGAGCCGGCAGTCGCCGCCCCACTCCGGGCGGACTTATCCGCTACCGATGCAGCCGACCTGGAACAATCCGCCCTTTCCCACTGGCCGGTTCAAATCATGTTGGTCCCACCGACAGCTCCCTTTTTGAAAGGTGCCAACCTGCTGGTCCTCGCAGATTGCGTTCCGGTGGCATTCCCCACCGTGCACCGTGACTTCATCAAAGGCAAAGCCGTGTTGATGGGCTGCCCCAAGTTGGATAATGCACAATATTACATCGAAAAATTTGCCCAGATTTGCAAAGAATCCGGTGTCAAAAGCATCACGACCGTCATCATGGAAGTGCCCTGCTGCGGCGGCCTTCCGATGATTGTCCAAAAAGGGATGGAAAAGTCTGGCGTGAATATCCCCATGGAACAGGTGGTCATCAGCACCCGCGGTCAGATACTGGACCGCCGACAGGTTGTAGCTGCCTGATGCATTCTTGCTCGAAAGGCACATGACGCCTAAAGCAAAATCAAGTCCATTAAAACCGTTCACTATCGTCATGATCAGACATGGTGAGCGGTTTTTTTTTGATCCGCAACCGCTGCTGCTTTTCTCGGCCCTTTGACTTTTGCTTGCCGCGGCGCAGCTCGCCAGAGCGTAGACGGGTCCTCCGACTTCTGCTTGCCACGGCAAAGCGCGCCCGAGCGAAGACGGGTCCTCTGTCTTCTGATATCTGACGACAACCTGTCCTATGAGACACTTGTGTTTCAATAATTATCCTGAGACCGTATTGCAATGTCATTTTTATTATGATATCCAGACATTACCTTTGCAACGCACTGATATTCCGCTAAATCATGGGCGTCGCATGTATCGCAATGATATCAGATACCTGAGCGTTTAACGGTTCCAAGATTGGCGTAAATTTCGGCTTAACCGCCGATATTCGCTCATTTAGCCCGTATGGCCCGGAAAGGGGATCCGGGTTCTTCTCCTGGCACAGAATTTGAAGTTTTTCTCAGGGCGGCTCGAAACGATTTTATATTTTCCTTTTCATGGAAATTAGTGCTGACGAATCCTGTCCAGGAGATATTTCAGTGAAACCCTGCAATATGCATATCATGAAGACATTAAGTCTGGTGGAGGAAATGATGGCCCTGGCTGACCAGGGTGATGCCGATCGCGAAGACAATGGTTGCGGCATCCTCTATGGGGTGTTAAGGGATTCGGCCTACAAATTAAAAAAATTGGCCGAAGAAGAAAAACAGAATCACATTACCAAAGGTTGGTGGCAGGAAAGCTCATAATCCATCCAACCGACCCGGATATCAATGCTTAAAAAATGATGGAGGAACAGTTATGGGAAATCTAAAGGGGACCCAAACCGAAAAGAACATTCTGACCGCTTTTGCCGGAGAATCTCAAGCACGCAATCGATATACCTACTTTGCCAGTCAGGCCAAAAAAGACGGTTATGTGCAAATTTCAGAAATTTTTACCGAAACAGCCAATCAGGAAAAAGAACACGCCAAGAGATTGTTTAAGCTTTTGGAAGGGGGAGAAGTTGAAGTCGCTGCGGCATTCCCGGCCGGCGTCATCGGTTCCACGCTCGACAACCTGAAAGAAGCCGCCGGTGGTGAAAATTATGAATACACCGAAATGTATCCCGGATTCGCGAAAATTGCCGTTGAAGAAGGCTTTGAGGAAATTGCTGACATCTTTAAAGCCATAGCAGTGGCCGAAAAACAACATGAAAAACGGTATTTGGCACTGGCGGCGAACATCGAAAACGGTATGGTTTTTAAGCGAGACGAGTCGGTGGTCTGGCGCTGCCGCAATTGCGGATATTTGCATGAAGGCAATGAGGTGCCGGATGAATGCCCGGCATGCGCGCATCCGAGGGCGCATTTTGAGCTTCTCGGCGAGAATTATTAGCAACGTCAAATGGTCAATTGGTTAAATCGTTAATTGGTAAACAATTGGACTTTGTAGCAATTCACGACCAATTAACAAATCAACTATTTAACGAATAACGAACTAAAAGGAGGACAAAATGGCAGAAAGATTTGAAGTTTACAAATGCGAGGCCTGTGGAAATATTGTTGAAGTGCTGCACGGCGGCGAAGGTGAACTCGTGTGCTGCGGGCAACCCATGGAAAAACTGGTCGAAAATACGGTTGATGCCGCCAAGGAAAAACATGTTCCGGTTATTGAAAAAATTGACGGTGGCGTTAAGGTAAAAGTCGGTGATGTCGCGCATCCGATGGAAGAAAAACACTATATCGAGTGGATTGAAATTATTGCAGACGGCAAAGCCGACCGCCAGTTCCTCAACCCCGGTGATGCGCCCGAGGCCGAATTTAAAGTTGCATCTGAAAATGTGACCGCCCGCGAATATTGCAATCTTCACGGTCTTTGGAAAGGATAGGAACGATGTTAACGGATAAAATGCAAAAAGCACTCAACGGCCAGATGAATGCGGAACTTTATTCTTCTTACCTGTATCTGTCCATGAATGCCTATTTTAAGTCGGTTAATCTGGATGGTTTTGCCAACTGGATGTACTACCAGGCACAGGAAGAATTGGAACACGCCATGAAATTTTATGATTTTATCTGCCAACGGGGTGGCCGGGTTCAATTGGCACAGATAGAAGCACCACCGTCTGAGTGGAATTCGCCCCTGGCCGTTTTTGAAGATACGCTGGCCCATGAGCAGAAGGTTACAGGCCTGATCAATGATCTGGTCGAAGTCGCCAATGAAGAGCGGGATCATGCCTCCCAGATATTTCTGCAGTGGTTTGTTTCCGAGCAGGTCGAAGAGGAAGATAGCGTCGGCGGGGTTTTAGAGCAGTTGAAACTGATGGGCGAAGCCAAGGGCGGCCTGTTTATGATGGACCGTGAACTGGCCAAGCGTCGTCCATCCGGCGGTGCTGAAGCCTAAGTAAACAAAGGGTCGGAATGGCGGCCCGACAAGTCAAAAGGAGAAACGAAAATGCCCAGCTGGAAATGCTCAAATTGTGGGTATACCTTTGATGCAGATGCCCACCCCAACGAGTGCCCCTCCTGTCACGAAAAATGTGAATTTGTCGACAATACTTGCTATACGCCGGATTGCGAAGCAGAAGGGACGGACGATAGGATCGCCGGGCCGAAAAAATAAATTCACGCCGGCAGAGATGGCACCGAACATGACGGTGCTTGTCTTTAAGACGTCCTGGGGAGAACAACCATGGCCAAAGCTCTAATTGTATATGCCACCCGAACCGGAGAAACCCGGCAAATTGCCGATCTGATTGCAGAAGGCATTCGATTCTCTGGCCATGAGGCCGAGGTGATCGAATCCAAAGCCATTAAGCGTGAAGCCGACCTCAGAGGCTATGATGCCTATGCGTTCGGCTCTTCCACTTACCACGGCGAAATGCTGCAGGCTATGAAAACCTTTTTGTTTATTGCTGAAAAAGCAGAGCTTGAAGGCAAGGCCGGCGGCGCTTTCGGATCTTTTGGCTGGAGTGGCGAAGCCAATGATCGCATTTTCGACACCATGAAACACATCTTGAAAATGGATATGGTGGGCGACACTCTGCGCCTGAAATCCAGCTCGCTTGAAGGTGGCATGCAAATGGCCCAGGATTACGGACGCCAGATCGCAAAAAAACTTGAATAGCCACAAATCACGCATCGAACGGAGGTAATTATGGCTGACACAACATCTACACCGCAACATTGCCCTGGATATGCAAATTTTAAATCGCTTAAAAGTTTCACCTGTAAATGTCCCAAATGCGGTGAAGTCAAAGAAATATTTTCAGATGAATTTGACCGGCCGCATACCTGCAGCGCCTGTAACGAGCCCATCGACTTTTCGCAATGTCAACTGGAAGCCGAAGGCAAAAGCATTTCACCCCGCTAACCGGCCGTGCGAAATTGACCGTTTCCGGGATGGATCTAGCTGCTCACCGGTCAACATTTTTTCTGTCCGGGGCAATCCCTTATTAAATGATTCGCTTGTGAGCCTTTAACCGACTTTGTTTAGCTGAGGTCTCAAGATATTAGATCAGTTACAAGACTCTGCTGAAACGGGATTAGGTGGCGAATCTAAAAAGTTAAGGGTTGCATCACGGCCTTCCGCAAATTGGAGATCGTCGATGAAATTTAAGTCGCTTCTAATTTTCAGCGTGGCAATGCTGCTTTTTGCCGTAGGTTCGGTTGCTTTTAGCAGCGCCCCTGTTGAAAATAAGGGGGCTGCCGAAATTAAACTTCCCGGTGGCACCCGGGGACTCGTTCCCTTCCCCCATCACCAGCACCAGGATCAGCTGGGCGATTGTAAGATCTGTCACTCTGTTTTCCCGCAAAAACTCGGCATTATCAAAGAGCTTAAAGAACAGGGCAAATTGAAAAAGAAATATGTCATGAACAAACTATGCACCAAATGCCACAAGCAGAAAAAAAGGGAGGGTCTGAAGTCAGGCCCGACGACCTGTTCAAAATGCCACATTAAAGAAGAAAATTAAGGATTTGCGCTCATGTTGGTGCTCGGCTTTCAGGGAAGTCCGCGAAGAAAGGGAAATACATCATATTTGCTTGCCGCTTTTATGCAGGCCGCTGAAAAACTGGGCGCTCAAACCCGAATCGTTGAGGTCAGCCGGAAAAATATCATTCCCTGCAAGGAGCTCGTCGTCTGTGAAAAAAAAGGGTATTGTCCGATCGAAGACGATGTTAAAAGCGACATTTACCCGTTGGTCCGACAGGCAGAAGTGGTCGTCCTGGCCACGCCCATTTTCTTTTTTAATATGACGGCCCAGCTCAAAGCAGTTGTCGATCGCTGCCAGCTGTTCTGGGCGAGAAAATATCGATTCAATTTAGCCGACCCAGCCCACAAAACCAAACGTGGTTTTTTGCTGTCGGTCGGCGCCAGCAAAGGTAAAAGTCTGTTTGAAGGGCTGCAGCTGTCGGCCAAATATTTTTTCGATGCCATCGACGCACGCTTTGCCGGCAGCCTGACCTATCGCGAGATCGAGGCCCCCAAGGACATGGCCCGGCACGCAACGGTGGCTGCAGACGTTGAGAAGGCGGCCGCTGACCTCATCGGGCCTCTGATCGGCCGAAAAAAGATATTATTCGCCTGCCGCGAAAACGCCTGTCGCAGCCAGATGGCCGGTGCCTTTGCTCAATCGCTGGCCGGGGATAAAATTGAAGTGCTCACCGGCGGCAGTCAACCGGCCAAACAGGTGAATGCGGATATGGTCAAGGCCATGCAGGAAAAAGGTCTCGACATGGCATTTCGCACGCCGCAGCGTATCGAGTCTGCCATAGTCGACAATCGCCCGGAAATTATTGTCACCATGGGCTGCGGCGAAGAATGCCCTTTTGTGCCCGGCGCACAGATGCTTGACTGGGATCTGGCAGACCCGGCCGGCAAGCCGCTTGATTTCATGCGCCAGACCCGGGATGAAATCGAAAATAGAGTAAAAGAGTTAATCAAAAAAATGGATATCGAAAAGTAGGCTTTAAAGGAGAACAGATGGCTGAGCCCCATGAGATGTATCAATGCCAGACGGTTAACTGCGGATATGTTTACGATCCCGACAGAGGTGACCGCAAGGGAAAAATCCCCAAAGGCACGGCGTTCGAAGATCTGCCGGATGACTGGAAATGTCCGGTTTGCGGCGCCGGCAAAAAAATGTTCAAGCCGTTAGGTTGATGAAGTTCACGAAAAAATAAACTTGAAACTGCCCGGCGAACAGGTTAAACAGTTTAGGGCAACAGGTTCGGCGGTTTTGGTGGATGGCTTTCACGTGATCAACTCAATAACATAAGGAGGAGGATGATGGATAGGTATGTATGCACGATTTGCGGATATGTTTATGATCCAGAACAGGGAGATCCAGATAGCGGTGTGGCACCCGGCACCAAGTGGGAAGATGTGCCGGATGATTGGGAATGCCCGGTTTGCGGTGCTTCCAAATCCGATTTTGAAAAAGAATAATTAAAGGCACACTTCAGACCCCAACATACAAGTCAATTCGATGCTCTTTTAGGCCGGCAAACTTGCACGGATTAAAAGGGCATCAATTGTTATGGATTGAAATCTTTTGATTGGAGAAGGAAATGGAACCATTGGAAATTGCGCCGGGTGTATATGACGTGGGCGTCATCGATTGGAATATCAGGGATTTTCACGGTTACTCGACCGATTTAGGGACGACTTACAACTCATTTTTGGTTGTCGATGATAAAATTGCATTGCTCGATACGGTTAGAAAGGAATTTGCAGACCAGCTGCTGGCCAATATCTCTGCCGTCGTTGACCCCAAAAAGATTGACTGTGTCATCAGCAACCACACCGAGCTCGACCATTCCGGTGGCTTGGCGCGGGTGATGCATCGCGTCGGTGAAGATAAGCCCCTGTATTGCTCCAAAATGGGGCGCAAAAATTTACCGCGCCACTTTGCGCGCAGCTGGAATTATCAGCCTGTCGAGTCCGGTCAAGTACTGAGCCTTGGCAAAAAGACCTTAAGCTTTCTTGAAACCCGCATGGTTCACTGGCCCGACAGCATGTTTACAGTTTTAAAAGAGGATAAAATTCTTTTTTCGAGTGACGGATTCGGCCAGCATTATGCAGGCCCCGAACGTTTCGACGATCAGATCGGCGAAGCAATTATGGTTCATGCCAAGAAATACTTTGCCAACATCTTATTATTGTATGCCCCGCTAATAAAAAAGTACCTCAACAATATCATCGAATCAGGCATGGAGTTTGACATGATTTGCCCCGACCACGGCATCATCTGGCGTCAGAATCCAGCCAAAATCGTTGAGGCCTATGCTCGATGGTGTGAGCAGGTACCTGAAAAGAAAGCGGTCGTCGTTTACGATACCATGTGGCACAGCACCGAAAAAATGGCAGAAGCCATAGCCGCCGGCATCAATAAAGAAGGGGTGCCCACCAAACCTTTACATCTGAGAAAATGGCACCGCAGTGAAATCATGACCGAAGTCTTCGATGCCAGGGCAGTGGTGGTCGGCGGACCGACACTCAACAACGGGCTGTTTCCATCACTGGCAGATTTCCTATGTTACATGAAAGGCTTAAAGCCACTAAACAAAATCGGGGCTGCCTTTGGCTCATACGGTTGGAGTGGCGAGTCTACCAAAATTATTGCCAAGGAACTCGAAGCCATGAAGTTTGACATGATCGACCCGGGTTTAAAAATTCAGTATGTCCCTGACAGAGAGGGTCTTGAGCAATGTTATGAATACGGCCGCAAAATCGGAAAAGCGGTTAACACATAAAATGAAAGCCCCGGTTGTTGAACTCAGTGAATGCATTGTATGCGGGGTATGCGTGGAAACATGCCCTCAGGTATTTCGGTTAAACGATGCCGGCTATATTGAGGTGCGGGTTATGGCAGACTATCCTGAATCCGAGGTCAATGACGCCATAAAGTATTGCCCGGTAGACTGTATCCATTGGTCCACCTGAATTTTGCATGAAAATTAATGAGAAGTATATTTTATCTTCCAGACAGCAGGCCGATCAAATAACGGGTATACCTTCAAAGCGAGTGCATTTTTAAAGGACTTAATCTTTTTATCTCATTAATTTTCATGCAAAATTCAGGTGTCATATTTATTGTGGGCTTGCATTATGAGAAAGAACCGACAAACGGGTCGTCAGCTCAAAATAGAGATTAAAAAACTGCTTCTGCAAGATAATTTTGAAAGAGGATTGGCGGATGTTGCCGGAATACCGGCCCGTAAAGCTGTCAATCCTCTTTTTTCATTTTTGTGCAGCGGTGATGAAATTTTAACGTGGCGATCGGTGACCGCCATGGGGGTGGTTGTCGCCCGCCTGGCTGAAGAGAACACTGAATCCGCCCGGGTGGTCATGCGCCGCCTGATGTGGCAGCTCAACGATGAATCCGGGGGGATTGGCTGGGGCTGCCCGGAGGCCATGGGGGAAATCATGGCGCGCAGCGAAAAATTGGCTGAGGAATTCTGGTGCATCCTTATCTCCTATGCGCAACCTGGGGGAAATTTTCTCGAGCACCAGACTCTGCAAAGAGGCGTTTTATGGGGAATCGGCCGGTTGGCGCAAGCGCGACCGCAACTGTTAAAGGATGCACTTGAATGCCTGCTTCCATTTCTAAATGAGCCTGATCCTTATTTGCGTGGCCTGGCCGCTTGGGCGGCCGGTTCATTTCAAAACATCCACTCGCAGAAGCTGCTCGGCAACTTACTGACCGATACAGCAGAAATAAAGATCTACCTCAACCAGAAATTAGTTTCGTGCACCGTGGCTCAGCTGGCAAAAACCGCACTGGAAAAAGAACATCAACCTTAACTCGCCAGCAGTAAAAAATTCTTCAACCGCTTCCTTCAAACTGCATATTCATCGTCACGGGTGTGCCGTCCCGGTAATAATTTACAAAATTGTCCACTTCTCAATTGATCTTATTCAGAAGCCGCCTGCGCTTTATTTGCCGGATGGGCATGTTATTTTCTGATCCCGCAGGGCGGGATTTCGCTTCTGACGTATAAAGATTAAGGGGCTCAACACGCGATATGCCGGATGTCAACTCATGGCCTATACCGTGACCTGATATTTGGGATGTCTGGCACCCAAGCATTGGATCCACCGACGGTGTGGGTCGAATCCCAAATATCGGGTCACCGGCACCTTGGCGTTCATAGCGCCCGTCAGAAATTGACATGACCAGACAACGCGCTCTCATTTGGTAAACAATTTAGAGGACACGATACTATTGGTTTGTTCCGTTTGCTGCTAAACCGCTTCAAGACGACTTCAGCATGATAACCGACCTGCTTGTAAATAGTGGATTGGGATATTATATTAGAAACCGTACGCAATCGGAGGATTTGCCGCAGCCGTGAAACATCTTAGAGGAAAGCCAAATGAAATGGACACCGGAAGCAGAGGACGCCATTAAAAAAGTTCCTTTTTTTGTTCGCAAGCGCGTGCGCGCACGCGTCGAAAAAGAAGCGCAAGCAGCCGGCAATTCCCTGGTATCGCTTGCAGATGTCAAGACAACCCAGGCCCGCTATCTGGCCAATATGAGTTCAGAGATCAAGGGCTATCAGATTGAGACATGTTTCGGGCCGAGGGGTTGTCCCAATCGGGCAATTATCAGCGATCAAATGGTCGAGCAAATTGAATCCGATGTTCAGGAAGAAGATTTGCTCGGGTTTTTGAAACAAACCGTCAAAGGTGATCTTAAGTTTCATCATGAATTTAGAATAACCCTAGCGGACTGCCCGAACGCATGCTCACAGCCGCAGATTAAAGACATCGGAATCATCGGCGCCTGTGCACCCTGGATTACCGAAGAGCCCTGCTCCTTGTGCGAAGCCTGTGTGGAAGTCTGCAAGGAAGATGCGATTGTCCTTGATCCTGAAAAGCAGGTGCCGGTAATAGATGAAGATCGATGCTTGCAATGCGGCCAATGCATTGCGGTTTGTCCAACCGGCAGCCTGGCAGAAGGCCAAAAAGGATACAGAGTCCAGCTGGGGGGCAAGCTCGGCCGGCATCCCCAACTTGCCAAGGAGCTACCCGGTGTTTACAGTAAAGGTCAGGTACGGCAGATTGTTAAAGATTGCATCCGTTTTTACAAAGAACACAGCAAGGACGGTAAGCGCTTTGCTCAAGTACTGCAGCCCGATGACGTTGCTGCGATTGTCAGACGTTATACCGACAGCTAAGAATGCTAAAGGAGGTTTTTCGTTATGGAGAAAAAAACATTTTCAATTCCCAGTATTTCATGCGGACACTGCGTCAATGCCATCAAAACCGAATTAACCGAGCTCGATGGCGTTTCAACGGTGGAGGGTGACATCGAGGGCAAAAGTGTCGAGGTGGAATGGGACGCTCCGGCCTCTGAAGATATCATTAAAAATAAACTGGCCGAGATCAATTATCCGGCTGCATAGCCGGGCGGCATTTCATTCAATCATCTCAGCAGAGCCCCATGGACCTAAAACCGTATATTCTAAAATCAGTTCAAGCGGCCATTGCCGCCGGCAATGCCATTAACACGGTGTACCATTCTAAAGATTTCGGTGTGGAATATAAATCGGACACATCTCCATTGACCGTTGCCGATCAGAAATCCCACGACATCATCATGAATGTGCTGCAGGATTGTGATCTCCCGATCCTCAGCGAGGAAGGCAAAGACACGCCTTATGAGCAGCGCAAAGACTGGAAGCTTTTTTGGGTAGTCGACCCGCTGGATGGCACCAAAGAATTCATCAAGCGCAACGGCGAATTTACGGTGAATATCGCTCTGGTCGAACACAGCCGTCCGGTGCTGGGCACTATTTTGGTACCGGATCAAAATACCCTTTATTTTGCCGGTCGGGACCTTGGAGCCTATAAGCTGCAAAATGGACCCTTCGACGAAATGCTGGGTGCCCAGACAAATTCAAAGGAAAAGATCCATAATTTCCTGGATCAAATCATTATGCAGTCTGCAAAACTGCCCATTATAGGACCACAGCGTAAAACGCTGACGATTGTCGGCAGCCGCTCCCATAAAACGCCCGAACTCGAAGCTTATGTTGAAGAAAAACGCAAAACCTTCGGCGATGTCGAGTTCATATCCGCGGGCAGTTCGCTGAAAATCTGTCTGGTGGCAGAGGGTCGCGCAGATATATATCCCCGATTGGGTCCCACCATGGAATGGGATACGGCCGCCGGGCAGGCAATTGCGGAAGCTGCTGGTGCCACCGTCTGCGAGTACGATACCTCAAAACCGCTGATGTATAATAAAGAGGACTTGCACAATCCCTGGTTTATCGTACAGAGATAACGATGGGCATAGTTAGTATATGTTCCAAAATTTAGTTTTTCGATATCCTCCTTTCGGTGATTCAAATTCAAAATCCGAATATCGAAACTCGAAACAAATTCTAAATTCTAATGTCCAAATGTTTAAAACCGGTAAAAGCGTCGTAAGGTGATTCAGAATGAGATAGGGCCTTTCTGTTTTGAATTTTTATATTTTGATCATTCGAAATTGTTTCGCATTTCGGATTTCGTGCTTCGGATTTGATAATTGTGTGCAAAACAGGCTTTAAGCTATTAAACCTTCTTAAGCCATAGAGTCTGGAGGATTCTTGGGAGACCCCTGATGTCAGATGATAAAATAACCCTGCCGGTAACCGGTATGACCTGCGCCAATTGCGCCATGAACATCGAGCGCACTGTTAAAAAGCTGGAAGGCGTATCCGATGCACAGGTCAACTTTGCCGCCGAACGGGCCGCCGTCTCATTTGATCCGCAGCAATTGCAGGTCCAGGATGTTATTGCGCAGATAAAGGGGGCAGGATTTTCGGTGCCCACCCAAACGGTCGAGCTTGCGGTAACCGGCATGACCTGTGCCAACTGTGCCGCCAACATTGAAAGAGCGCTAAACAAAAAGGTTGCAGGGATTGTCAATGCCAGTGCCAATTTTGCCAGTGAGCGCGCTTCAATCGAATATATTCCGGGTGTTGTTGATTTGCCGGAGATGATCCGGGCCATCGAAGCGGCCGGGTACGGTGTTATTGCACCTGAAGAATCCTCGGAGCAGGAGGACGCCGAACAAATTGCGCGACAGGCGGAGATTCGGGATCAGACCCGCAAATTTATCGTTGGCGTGGTTTTTGCGCTGCCGCTGTTCGTTTTGAGCATGGCCCGGGATTTCAGTCTCATTGGCGCTTGGAGCCACGCGGCCTGGGTCAACTGGTTTTTCTGGGCGCTGGCCACCCCGGTTCAATTTTATACAGGCTGGGATTATTATGTAAACGGGTTCAAGAGCCTTAAGAACAAAAGCGCCAACATGGATGTGCTGGTCGCCATGGGCTCTTCGGTGGCCTATTTTTATTCACTGGCGCTGCTCATTTTTCCGGTGTTGGGCCAGCATGTTTATTTTGAGACATCGGCGGTCATCATTACCCTGATCAAGCTCGGTAAAATGCTGGAATCTAGAACGAAAGGGCGCACCGGCGGGGCTATTCGCAAACTGATCGGACTGCGGCCGAAAACCGCCACGGTTGTTGAAAACGATGTTGAAAAAGAGATCCCCATTACCCAGGTTCAGCTGAAAGAAACGGTGCTGGTCCGTCCGGGCGAACGCATCCCGGTGGACGGTATCGTCATCGAGGGCGCATCATCGGTGGATGAATCCATGCTCAGCGGTGAACCGCTGCCCGTTGATAAAAAGACCGGCGATAAAGTCGTTGGCGGCACCATCAACGGCGAAGGCCTGCTCAAATTTAAAGCCGAGGCGGTGGGCAGAGATACCGTCCTGGCACAGATCATCCGCCTGGTCCAGGAGGCCCAGGGCAGCAAAGCACCCATTCAGGCTCTGGCCGATAAGGTGGCCGCCATTTTCGTCCCAACCATCATTGGCGTGTCAATCGTCGTGTTCATCGCCTGGTGGAGCATTTCCGGGGATTTCGTTTCCGCCATGATTCGCCTGGTGGCGGTGCTGGTCATCGCCTGCCCCTGTGCATTGGGTTTGGCCACCCCCACGGCGATTATGGCCGGCACCGGCAAGGCCGCCGAACGGGGCATATTGTTTAAAAACAGCGAAGCCCTCGAGACGGCCACCAAACTGGATACAATTGTGCTGGACAAAACCGGCACCATCACCATCGGCAAGCCCGTGGTAGTGGACGTTATACCGTTGGAACCGGAGTGCAAGACGGCGGAAGATTTATTGAAACTGGGGGCCTCGGTCGAAAAAGGCTCGGAACATCCTCTCGGCAAAGCCATCGTCAAGCATGCCGAAACCGAAGGTGTTACACTTTCGGCGCCGACGGAATTCAAAGCAGCGGGCGGATTGGGGGTTCAGGCGCGCATCGGCGACAGTCGGGTATTGGTGGGAAAACCGGATTGGTTTAAAGAGCTGAAGGTTGCCGTCGAATCGGTCACCGATCAGATTCACCAGCTCCAATCCCAGGGCAAAACCGTGATGGTGGTCGCCAAGGAAGACCGACTGTGCGGCTTGATCGGGGTATCTGACGAGCTCAAGCCCGACTCGCAGCCGGCAATCAGGGAACTGCATGCACAAAAACTTAAAGTGGTCATGCTGACCGGTGACAACCCGGAAACCGCTCAAACGATCGGCAACCAGGTTCAGATCGACGATATCTTCTCAGAGGTCAGACCGGAAGAAAAATCCACCAAGGTCAAGGAATTGCAGGAAAAAGGCGAACGCGTCGGAATGGTGGGCGACGGCATCAACGATGCCCCGGCTCTGGCCCAGGCCGACGTCGGGCTGGCCATCGGCACCGGCACCGATGTGGCCATTGAAACGGCCGATGTCATTCTCTCCAGCGGCAGTCTGAAAGGGGTGCCCCGGGCCATCCGGTTGAGCCGCGCCACCATGAAGACCATCAAAGAAAATCTATTGTGGGCCTTTGGTTATAATGTGATTTTAATTCCGGTGGCGGCGGGCATCCTGTACCCGTTTGAATCCCTTCCCAATATACTGCGCCAGCTGCACCCCATCCTGGCCGCCCTGGCCATGGCCTTCAGCAGTGTGTCGGTCGTGACCAACAGCCTGCGCCTCTATAAAACCAAAATCAAATAAATGTCTTTTTTCCTCCTTGTTTTCATATTCCCACCGCAAGTGACATTAAAACAGATTCCGTCCCGCCCGCAAGGCGGGATCTCGGGTCTGACCTCAGTTTCTGAAAGCAGGCCTAAATTTTGAGTAGTTTGTCTGCGGCCATTTTTTTATTGACAAGATATATCGTTTTGATATATTAGTATTCGATATATATCGAGGTGATAATATGGATATTCAAACCATTCTGCTGGGATCCCTTTTTGATAAAAGCCTAAGTGGTTATGACCTGAAAAAGCTTTTTTCCCGCTCTTTTGCCTTTTTTTCTGGGCTTAGCTATGGATCCATTTATCCAGCGCTTAAAAAATTAGAACAAAAGGGCCTGGTTACCATGAAACTCGAAATTCAAGAGAGTGCTCCAAACCGAAAAGTTTATACGATTACGGAGACGGGTAAACAGGCATTTTTCAACACCCTGAAGTCACCCTTTGGTTTCGAACGATATAAGGATGCCCTTTTATTGCGGATGTTTTTTTTCGCGCACCTATCAAAAAAAGAAAGACTTGATGCAGCTTACAACTACCTTGATCAGATAAAGTCGGTTGCCGGGGAGTTGCAGTCGGCTCAACCAGACGTCGAAGCCAAAGCGGATCGATTTCAATTTTTGTGCTTTCAATTCGGATTGCGATTTTTTAAAGACCTCATGCGTAACGTCGAAAAGGTCATCGGCGAGCTTCAAGAAGATGAATAAACCCCTGTATGCTCGGAAAGCAATATTATGCAGTCTAACTGAGCCCCAAATCGGGTAAACCCACATCAGCAATAGCTGCCCAAAGGAGGTTGTTATGAAAGTATTGGCCATTAATTCCAGTCCCCGTGCAGAAGGACAAAGCAAGACAGAACTGATGCTCAAACACCTGGTCAATGGCATGCAGGAAGCCGGCGCCGAGGTGGAGACCGTTAACCTGCGGGAAAAAACCATTCGCAACTGTGCGGGCTGCTTTACCTGCTGGACCAAGACTCCCGGTAAATGCATTCACAAAGATGATATGACCCAGGAACTTTTCCCCAAATGGCTCGAAGCGGATCTGGTTGTTTACGCTTCACCGCTCTATTATTTCCACTTGAATGCTGCCATGAAGAGCTTTATTGATAGAACCCTGCCCGTGTTGCAACCCTTTTTTTATGAGGAAGATGGGCGGACCCGTCACCCGCTGCGCAACAAGCATCCCAGGGTGGTGTTTCTATCGGTGGCGGGCTTTCCAGAAGATGAAATTTTTAGCCAGTTATCTGCCTGGGTGCAATATGTATACGGCCGGGCCGGAGCAGTAGTGGCCGAGATCTATCGCCCCGCTGCTGAAACAATGGTCAGTGCCTATTTTAAGGACAAAGCCAACGACATCCTGGCTGCGACAACTCAGGCTGGCAGAGAAATCGTAGAGTCCATGCAGGTCCAACCGGAGACGATGAAACGTATTCAACAGGTGATTGCGGAAGATAAAACCCTGTTTCATAAGATCGGCAACCTATTTTGGAAAACGTGTATTGCCGAGGGGGTGACGCCGAAAGAATTCGCACAAAAAGGCTTGATACCCCGTCCGGACTCCATCGAGTCTTTTATGATGATTTTGCCGATGGGTTTCAACGCTGCCGCAGCGGGCGATACCCGAGCCACGATTCAATTTAATTTTGAAGGTGACGTGCAAGGCGCCTGCCACTTTAGCATCGGCGACGGCAAGATCGAGGCAAAAAAAGGGGCTGCCGAAAATGCCGGTATGACGATCACTAGTCCCTTTGAACTATGGGTGGATATCATGGCAGGCAAAGCGGACGGGCAACAACTGTTTATGGACCAAAAATATACTGTCGACGGCGACCTAAACTTGCTGCTACGGATGAATGAGTTCTTCGGTAAATAATAATAAAGCAGAAGACTAAATTCTGGTACAAACTAAGGGTAAAACGATTCAGGCGCTTTTGGGTTTTTATATAGGCAAAAACCGGCTCGACAAGGGCAAGCGCTGCGGATATATCTTGCGCCCCTTGGCACCGTCGATTTTGTTTTGCATCGCTTTGGAATGATTGGTGCTGGTCGCAACCGGTGTTACTAGATTGGGAAGCCACCGATTACGAGGTTATTGTTTTAAAACCGGTAGACAAAGTTCAGGTTAAAGGCATGGACGATATTGGGATCGTAATCGCCTTTGAGGTCGCCCTTTAACTGCCCGCCCGATCGGTTTATCTTGCCTTTGCCGGCGTCAATCAGCGTATAGGCCGCGCCGATCGAAAAATCCTTGTTCCAGTCATACTGCACCCCGGTGGCGTAACGGTACTGGGCCCCCAGCGGCAGAACCGGGCCTCGCTCGCTGCTGCTGTCTGTGGGCGAGGTGTCGTAACCAAACCCGGCCATCAGCAGCCAGGGCTCCGCCACGCGGTAATAGACTCCCAGACCCGCATGATAGGTGTCCTTGTAACTCAGATTCTCTTTGATCGTGTTGCCGTCGGACACCCCAATCTCAGGTTGGCCGAATTTGCTCCAGTTCTGCCAGTTGACCGTGCCCACCAGCGCCAGTTCGTTGGTGAAGGCGTGATAGGCCCCGACGGCCAGCTGTGCCGGGAGGTTCATGTTGATTTTCAGCCGGGCATCCAGCAACCCATTGGCATCCAGGAGGCCCCCCAATACCGTACCCTCGAGGTTTTTGAAACGCGGTTTGTCCTTAAAATCCAGATTGACCTGGGAAACATAGGTGACGCCTATCCGTGTCTGCGGGCTCACTTCAAAGAGCGTCCCCAGGTTAAACCCGTAGCCGATATCGTTGGCATCGTACTTGAGACGCCCGTCGCCGGGCTCGAGAAGCGTGTTAACGGCAACCCGTTCGCTCAGCGATCCGTGGACCAGGCTGACGCCGCCGCCCACCGACAGCCAAGGGGTGATGCGGTAACCGATGCTGGGATTGACCGCCGCGGTCGTAAAGCTGGCTTTCTGGACGTAGTATCTGCCGGCCCATTCATTGGAATAGCTGAGTCCCAAACCGAAATAAGACCCCACTCCGACTCCCAGCTTCAGATCCGGGCTCACGTTATGCACGTAATACAGATTCCCAGCCGGGGAAAAATAGCCGGCGTTGCCTCCACCATTATTTCCATAAGTTGCATTATCGACATCGAACTGGGCGTCGACATAGAGACCAAGGAACCCGCCTTCCATTTGAGAGCGGTCCAGGCGGGTCATCGCCGCCGGGTTGCCGCTGGCGGTGGAAGCATCAAATCCGGCCGCCTGGCGGCCGGCGCCGCCCACCCCCATGTCGGGAGTCGCTTCCTCGTACAGCCAGAGCCCGCCGGCATACGCTGGGGCGGCCCATAATACCATGAGCGCTGCCAGAATGAACACACTACGCCTGTATTTTCTCATACCCGCCTCCTTTGATTTAAATTGTGGGAGCGGCATCCTGCCGCAACAGGAAGCTTCCTGAGCTGAATCGAACTCATATCA
Source organism: Desulfobacterales bacterium (assembly GCA_050116835.1). Classification (GTDB taxonomy): domain Bacteria; phylum Desulfobacterota; class Desulfobacteria; order Desulfobacterales; family JAHEIW01; genus JAHEIW01. The sequence continues at coordinate 3,903 of JASFNW010000078.1, read as the reverse complement.
AAAACGCATTTAATGCTCAATAGTCCGCCACAACTTCTGGCGGATGGCTGACTTCCTGAAAAGGTTCAGAAATGATTATGTGTGCCGCGCTGTTTCGGCATATTATTATTACTTTCTCTCCAGATACCGTTCACGAAGTGCTTTTTGGCCGGCTGCATCAATTCCCAGAGCATGAGTGAAATGGTTTTCGATTGTGCCGTCTATTTGAACAACACGCCCTTTATCAGGTTGGGGATAACCGGTGTGACCTGCAGCTGGAAGTTCCAACGCTGGCCGTAGTCATCCGGGTGGATGACACTATATTGCCCCTGCAATTGGATCTTTACCGGAAGCCTGCCCAGCTTGACCAGTTTTCCGACACCGAGACCGACCGGTACCGTGAACCGGTTATCCTGGTCGGCCTCCCAATTCATCGTAATATTGGGTGACATGCCGATCTGCCATTCACCGGGCAGCATGCGCCATATGAAGTACTGGATGTTGGTGAAGCTGGTACTTTTGCGGTCATTGTTTCCGGCAAAAGACCACCAGTGTTGCGGAAATGCCCCCCAAATCCATTCTTTGCCCATCCAGAGTCCAACCGCGGTGGGGCCGGCCTGCCACTTTTCCTGGCCAAGCGCGTCTTTGGATGCGGTCGGGAAAATAAACGTGGGTCCGATGCCCCACAAAAAACGGCTTTTCAACCTGGCCGGCGATAACAGGGTAACCAGGGAGATATCCCCGAATCCGCTTTCATCCTCGAAATCGGCATAGATTTCATCGGTGTTCGGGTCGATCCGGGGTGTCAGAACCGGGTGCTTGAAGATGAACGGAAAGACGGGGCGAACAATCAGATTCCAGTTTTCGGTCAGGTGAAACGGAAGTGCGGGCTGAAAGTTCAACAAATCCTGTTCCTCGGTGCCATCTGCGGGAAAGCCTTTCTGCAGGCTGTGGTTGTATTGAAAGGTGAGGCTCCACACGTTCGAAACCGGATTGTTCAGCTGCCTCGCCAGTTCTTGCGAAGATGACTGGCCGGAATTTTGCTGTGCCCCGCCTCCGGGTTCACCGGAATCGGCCGCTGTCGCAGGCTGTTTGCTCATCAAACCCACCATGAGCGCGGCAATGATGATATGAAAAATTCGTTTTGTTCGATTTTTCATGGAGATCCGCTTTCGTATGAAGTTTGTCAAACGCCCCGGTCCAGCGGTTGTGCTTGAGCGCTGTTCGCTGCAACCGGTCTGGCAGTCGGCAATACCCCTATTCGACCAGTTCGATTTCACCCGGCTGCCAGGTCTTGTTAAACCAGTGCTCGAGGGGGCCATAGAGCCGCAGGAGGGTGAACCAGGTCTGGCCGGGAATGGTCTGCACCCAGTTGGGTTCCTTGTCGGGCGGCGGCTTGGGTCCGAAGTACACGTCCACGGACCCGTCGGCGTTGACCAGCAGATCCTTGTCCTGGCTGCTCACGCTGGGGAAGCGCTGGTCCGTCTGCAACATCGAACGGGTCTGGGTGCTGTAGACGATCACCGACCAGAAATCCTTCACCGGAATATTCGGCGGCAGGTGCAGCTTGTAGTTCTTGCCGCCGTCCAGAGAATGATTGTTGGCGTCCAGCGCTGTCCAGGGATAGGTGGAGCCCTTGCCGACAATCTGGGTGTCCATCGCCGGGGTCACCCCCGTGGCCAGGAACAAGAAGAAGATGCGAGCATTGAGGTTCGAGACTCCCGGCTGCCACTCAAACTTGTAGCCGCCCACGAAGGCGAGCCGCCAGTTCGAGTCGTCGAAGAAGTATCCGTCCTTCTGACGAAACCGGTAACTGATCGCCCGGGCGGTGGCGTCGCCCACGGCCGCGGCCTCGGTGAGGATCTTCTTCATGCGCTCGTCCGGAGCAAACGGCTTGCCCTTCTGGATGCCGATGGAGGCCCAGAACCCCAGGGTGGTGGAATCGACCGTATCGGTCGGTTCCTCCTGCACGACCTGGTTGAGCATCTCCCAGAAGCGGTAACCCGACGGCCCAACCATGTTGAACGGCTTGCCGGACATGTCCACGAAGTTGAGCTTCGGCGGATTGGCAGTCTGCGCGAGCGGGTAGATCCTGGTGAACTTCTTGACCAGATCCACACCCGGCTTGGGATCGCCGTCAACGAGGAAACTGCGCCAGACGGGCCAGACGCTGTACGTCGGGCATCGCACGACGTAATAGCCCGTCGGCACCTCGCCCTTGTAGCCCGGAGGAAGCAGCAGATACTTGCCACCCTTGCCCTTGTCGGGGCCGGTGATGCCCAGGTCGACGACCCAGTGGTACCACATGTCGTCGATCAACCCGAGCACCTTAGGGGGGACTTCGAGAACCAGTGGGCCCTTGCGCAGATCGACCCAGAACCAGCTGTAAACCGTGTTGTCGTTTGCCGTCAGCATTACGGTGCGAGAGTCCATTAGGTGTTCCCAGATCGGCACGGTCTTATTCGCCGGTCCCATCATCAGAATTGCGCTCTTGTTCGCCAACTGATTGACCGGCGGTATCCCGAGCAGGTACGCCTGCACGGCGCGCTGGAAGTCGAGGTTGTCGTAGAGCTTGTCGGTGGTGGCCTCATCCGGGACGCCGCTGTCAAAATGAAGGGTGCCCAGGCGCGTCTCGACCTTGTCGGGGACAGCCACACCCGGTGGCATCGGAGTCGAATACGTGTATTGGGGATTTGCTGCATCACCTTTGAGTTCCTGCCCGATGCCCGCACATGCGGTAATCAGTATGGTCATAAACAAAATCGGCGAGAATAACAGTGCGTTGCTCGTTTTCATAGACTTTGTCTCTCCTCGTCTTTCATTTGCGCTTTGTCTAATTGCCTACCATCGGCGGTAGACTCGTCTCGCCCTGCCGGCGTAAGAGACCGGCGTCAGCGGCATCCCGATGATATCGATAAAAACCGCCCCGGGGCCGCCTTTCTCAGGCAGCCTTCCCTGAATGACACTGATATCATAGGTGAGATCGCCACCGCTAAAAATAGGGTCTCGCAATGTCACGACCATGTCCGCAACCTCGTCATCCGTAAACACCGACACGGTGGCATTCGGAGGATCAGCCAGAAAACTGTCTTTGCCGTCTTCCGTCCACAACTTGAGGTACCTATCGTTGGTCATGTGGCCGGCGATTCGCTCCGGCCGATCGGTGAAAAACAATACCGTCGGGCTGATTCCCTTTAGAATCAGCTTTCCATCGGCAACCGCAATGTGGCTCGCGTTGTGCACAAAGAGCAAATCGGCTTTTTTTGATTCTTCGGCCGCTTGACTCACATCGGGCCGGATGCCGGCCAGTGCCAGCAGCGCCACCAGACAAATAAATGCTGCCAAGAGTCGACTTTTCACGAATCAATCCTCCTTTTTGGTTAATTTTTGGTTCATCATTAAGGCTTCCTCATGCCACGATCTAAATCATGGGCTTCTTCTGTTCCTCCTGAGTCAGCTTTGGCTGTCCCACCTTTAGCGTCAGCCCGTTTTCTATGGTAGCATCGACGGTGCCTACTGCCTATCCCGGAACGTCTTGGCAATCTTGCCCTTTCCCACGGTCAACAACTCCTCCGGCCCGAGCTTCACCGTCAGCTGGTCGATCTTGCCGGTGAATTGGAACGGCACCTGGTAGTCCTTGTCGTCCACCGGGGTGTCCTCCGGGAGACTGTCTCGCAAACCGCGCCCTTACGCACGGTTTGCGAGACACTGTCGGTCTATTGCGGCCCCTGTGGTTCACGAATGACACACGCTTATTCGCGGCCGGCGGCGACCTTCTTCATGCCCTCCTTGAGCTTCTTGATCTCCTCCGGCGACAACTGCGGACGGTCCACCGTGATCGTCAGCTTGTTGAGCTTGGCCGTCAGCGGGAACGGCGGTTTGTAGTCCGCGTCGTTCACGCCGGTGATCGTGTCGGAGCCGATG
>JASFNW010000077.1:0-22790 GCA_050116835.1 Desulfobacterales bacterium | reverse complement strand
GGATTTTTTGTATTCGGTGATCGTCACTGAAGAAATCTCACGCACCCGTCAAAACGGCCTGGTGGCGCCTTTGCACAGCGACATCGTCGTTCCTTACATTACGGCCTACGCATCGGCGGAATTGAAGGAAAAATATCTGCCCGGTTGCGTCTCCGGAGACATCATCACAGCGGTGGCCATGACCGAGCCCGATGCCGGCAGCGACCTTGCCGGTATGACCACTGCGGCGGTCGAAGAAGGCGATCAGGTGGTTCTCAACGGCTCCAAGACCTTTATATCCAATGGTATTATTGCCGACTTGATCGTGCTGGCCGCCAGCGACCCTGCGATCGAGGACCCCTACCAGGCCATTTCGCTGTATCTGGTTGAATCCGGCACGCCGGGCTTTGAGAAGGGGCGTCGTTTGAAAAAGATGGGGCTGTGGAGCCAGGACACCGCCGAGCTCTTTTTTTCAAAATGCCGTATCCCCAAAGCCAATCGCCTGGGCAAAAAAGGCGACGGATTTTTAATGCTCATGGATAAACTGCAGCAGGAGCGCCTGGTGTGCTCTATCTGGGCGGTTGCCGGGGCGGAGCGTATCCTGGAATGGATCATGGCGCATTGCAAGGAGACGCAGGTCTCGGGAAAACCCCTTTCGAAATCCCAGGCCGTCCAGTTCGGTCTGATCGAAATGGCCACGGATGTCAAACTGGCCCGCACATTTGTAGACAAACTCATTGCGGATCATATTGAAGGCCAGAACGTGGTGGTTGAAACCGCCATGGCCAAATACTGGACCACGGACATGGTCAAACGGATCGCCGATCGTGCGCTTGACTATTGCGGCCGCTTCGGGATGCTGGAGGCTTGTCCGATTGCCCGCGCCTGGCGCGATGCCAGGGTGATGTCGATTTTCGCCGGCACTAATGAGATCATGAAGGGCATCGCGGCCAAGTTCCTCGGCCTCTCGTAAAACCTCAGATTTTGTCCCATGGCTGCGTCGTGAGCCCCTTCAAAATGCTCACGTACTATCGTGTGCGCTCCGCTTTCTCAGTGGCTCACGCCTTGCCCTGAAACAAAATCCGAGGTGTTAAACAAATTTTTAGGGTATATTTTACTGAACTTAGCAGCTTAATATCTGTTCTTTCGTCACGGCCCCTTATGCATGAGTTTGCACGATGAAGTTGCTGATTGTTCATGAGGCAGTCAAATGAAAACTTTCTGACGCATCAAATAACAATGTCACGAGATGATCAGATCTTCCAGGGATTAGATGGCACATTTCACTATATCGACTGGGGCGGCAGCGGCCCGCTAGCGCATTTTTCCCATGCCACCGGGTTATGTGCCGGTACGTATTCGCTTCTGGCTGAAAGGCTCAGGCCGCACCTGAAGATTTTGGGCATGGACGACAGAGGCCACGGCCGAACCCGGGCGCCGGCGGATCCGCAAACGCTGAAAAACTGGGATGTCTTTGTCGATGATCTGGAGTGCTTTGTCGAAAGTTTGGGAAAGCCCGTGATTGCGATGGGACATTCCCGCGGGGCCACCGTCAGTTTGCTTTTGGCCATCAAGCGGCCGGATCTGATCCGCGCGCTTGTTCTCATAGATCCCACCATCCTGCCGTTTTCCTGGATGTGGTGGTGGTATCTGGCCAAGTTAACCGGTCTGGCCCGTTTTGTGCCTATCGTTGCCACAGCCGCCAGAAGAAAAAATATCTGGCCGGATCGCGCCAGCATACTGGAAGCTTACCGCGGCAAGGCGGTTTTCCAAACCTGGCAGGATGGGTTTCTGGAGGCTTATATTCAGGACGGCACCGAAAAAACCAATGATGGAAAGATCCGCCTATGCTGCAATCCGTCCTGGGAGTCAAAGTGTTTCGCCGCCTGCCCGCATGATATCTGGCGAACGATCCCCCGGTTACAGAAACCGGCGCTCGTCGTCTACGGTGCCCGGTCTGACGCCTTTTTGTCTTCGGCTGCGAAACGATTTAAATCCAGCGTTCCAAAAGCGATTTTCCGGAGTTTTGAAGAAACCAGTCATTTTGTGCCCATGGAACGGCCGGCTGAAACCGTAGACGCTATCCTTGATTTTCTCGAAAATGAAACCATCTTGTAATAAACCGGATAGAACTCAAAAATTGAGCGCAAAAATCAACCGCAGGGAATTTCTAAAGTACTCCGGGGCTGCCGGTGGTATTCTATTATTCGGGTTGCAAGGGGATCGGGTGATGGCAAATCATAAGCGTCGCGTGGCATTTCTAGAGACCGAGAATCGCAAATCAGGGGTTTCTCAAACGATTAAAACGCTGGGTATCAATCCGGTAAAAAATAAAGATGTCTTGATCAAACCCAATTTCAATACCGCCGATCGGGCACCCGGTTCGACGCACAATGATACCCTGGTGGCCCTGGTCGAAGAAGTCTGGAAAATGGGGGCCAAATCCGTCAGCCTGGGGGAGCGCAGCTATCCGGCCACCCGATCGGTCATGGAGCAAAAAGGAATTTTGCCATTCTTGCAGGAGCGGGATGTCAACGTTATTGATTTCGATACCCTGGACGCCAGCGACTGGGTAAAAGTCAAAGCCAAAGATTCGCACTGGCAGGACGGCTTCAGGGTGGCGCGCCCCATTCTCGAGGCCGAATGCCTGGTTTCAACCTGTTGCCTGAAAACCCACCAGTACGGCGGTGTATTTACGATGTCTCTCAAACTGCATGTCGGCGTCGTGCCAACCGGGCGGCATGGTTTTTCCTACATGAGTGAACTGCACCAATCGCCCTACCAGCGCAAGCTGATCGCCGAGATCAATGCGCCTTTTAGCCCGGATTTGATCGTTCTGGACGGCATAGATGCGTTTGTCGACGGTGGACCGATGACCGGCAAGCGCGCCGCGGGAAATGTTTTTTTGGCCGCCACCGATCGTGTGGCCATCGATGCCGTCGGCCTGGCGATATTAAAATCGCTGGGCAGCAACGCGCAAATCATGAATACAAAGATTTTTGAGCAGGAACAGATTGCCCGGGCCGCTGAAATCGGTTTAGGGGCAACATCAGCCTCACAGATCGAAATCGTTTCCGCCAACCCGGAGAGTCGCGAATATCGAGATCGTATAGATCAGATATTAAGCCAGGGATAACAGCTCGCATGTATTGATGTCGGCTATTCGGAGCCGCTTTTTATTTTGCTGACACGATCCCTAAACTTATTGATGCTTCGCCCGCGCGTGGCGCCGGGTTTAATTTTCGATATAATAGCGCATTATGGGACGGGTCTCTGATCGGCGGGCGCATTCTACAAATCCGGTTCTTAAATATGCCGAAGCCAGACCCGTCCAGGCAAAGACATCCGGCATGTTATCCTTTCTGGGCTCGACCGGATAGGCCTCGACAATCGTGCCGCCCTGTTTTTTGACGTGTTCAACCGCTGCCGAGATTATGCGGGCGCTGACCCCCGTGCGTCGATGTTGCTTTTCTACAAACAGGCAGGTGATCGACCACACCGGAAGGTCATCCAGCGGTTTGAGGATCCGTGAGCGTCCAAGGGAAGGGAAATGCCCGCGCGGTGCCACCGAGCACCAGGCTATCGGCGGCCCCTTAACAGTGCCCAGAATACCTGGTATTTTGCCTGATTGGATTATGACTTTCATGGCCTGCCGGTTCCCCGCACCTTTCTGGCGTTCGAACTCTTTGCGGGTCAGCCGCCAGAGCATGCACCAGCAGCCCCCACAGGCACCTCGCTCGCCAAAAAGGGTTTCAAAATCAGACCACTTGTCTTTTGTCACCGGGACAAATTTCATTTTGATACCCGTGGCTGTCATTGAGCGATCGACTCTCCCTTTTCGAATTCCATGTCCTTGAGTTTTCTTCTGAGCACCTTGCCAACCGCGCTTTTAGGTAGCTTGCCAATGAATTCGATAATCTTGGGAACCTTATAAGCCGCCAAATGGTCTTTGCAGTATTGAATGACATCCGTTTCAGTCAGGGTTTCTCCCCCAACGGTTACGATGAAGGCCTTCACTGTTTCACCGCGGTACGCATCCGGCACACCGATCGTGCAGGCCTCCAATATTTTAGGGTGATCCATGAGGACATCATCGATTTCCAGCGGGTAAATATTGTAGCCGCCGGCAATAATCATGTCTTTTTTGCGATCAACAATCGACAGATAGCCACCTTCGTCGAACGTGCCGATATCACCGGAATAAAACCAGCCATCTTTGAGAACCGCTGCGGTTTCTTCCGACTGCTTGTAATAGCCCATCATAATTTGGGGGCCTTTGATCACAATTTCCCCGGCTTCGCCGGGGGGGAGTTCTTTGGCCGGATCGTCGAGAGCGACAATTTTAATGTCCGTATCCGGTATCGGGACACCCACCGTCCCCGGCCTGATATTGCCGCCCCAGGGCGTGACCGTCGCGTAGGGGGCCGTTTCGGTCGTGCCGTAGACTTCATACAGGGTGGCACCGCTAAGCGCCTTTAATGCGTTGATGGTATCCGATGCCAGCGGTGCCGCACCTGAAAAGAAGCCTTTGATCGAGGATAGGTCCAATTGATTGAAATTGGGGTCAGCCAGCAACCCTACAAACAAGGTCGGAACACCCGGTAAAAAGGTGGGTTTGAATTTTTTAATCAACTGGATGTTTATTTCCGGTTCCGGCCGCGGCACCATGATGTGCTCCCAGCCCAGCCAAATCATCAAGTTCTGCATGGTGGCAAATCCGGCCGAATGAAAGACCGGATAATTACCCATCAAGCGCTCTTCACCGGGCTTTAATTCCGGAAACCATGCCACAAACTGCTGCACATTGCAGCTCAAATTGGCATTGCTGAGCATAACGCCTTTGCTGACACCGGTGGTTCCGCCGGTGTATATGAGGGCTGCCAGCGCATTCCATTTGCTCTGCTCTTGAATCGGATCGGCTGAATACTTCGGAATCAGATCACAAAAAATCAGTACGTCATCTCCGGCTTGAACCTTGCGGACCATATTCTTTTTAACCAGCGGAAAAAGCTGCTTTTTGGGAAACGGCAGATATGAATGGATATGACAGCCGATAATTTTTTCGATTTTCGTTTTGGGCCTTATTTTTTGGATCCGCGGGATCAAAAGTGTAAGGGTCATGACGTGTTTTGAATCCGAGTCATTGAGCTGATGCGCCAGCTCTCTTTCGGTATAAAGCGGATTGTTCTGGACGGTAACAGCTCCGACGCGCAGGATAGCCAAATTCGCAATGATCACCTGAGGGATGTTGGGCAGGCAAACGGCAACTTTATCTCCCGGACAAACATCCAGGTCCAAAAGTGCCCGGGCACACTGGTTGACCATTGCGTCCAGCTGTTTGAACGTAATTTTTTTGCCCATATAATTTAAGGCGGTATGGCCGGGGAATCTTTCAACGGTTCGGGTGAGTGCCTCCGACATGGTGAGCTTTTCATAATCCAGGGTTTTCTTAACCCCGGGCGCGTAGGATTTGTGCCATAATTTTTCTTCCATGCCGCCTCCCTTTTGCTTTCAAAAAACTCCCTATTTTGTCCAAGAGCTGCGTTGTAATCCGATTCAAAATGCTCTCGTCTGATTATAAAACGGCTAGTCGATTAATTTGTGCTGAAAAATAGATCCATGTGCTTGGACCCGGGTGTGCAACCGGCGGCGAAAAGAGCGGATGAGCGGTTGATCCGTAAATGCGAAGAGATGAGAAGTGCAGCTGCAATCTGAAGCGCCGAAGCCAATTATCGGTAAGGTTGCGCCCTTTAGCGCGCTCATGGTTTCTGCCCACCGGTGCTCGTAGGGTCTGGCATCAACCGTATACCATACTTCTCGCAGACGCAAGACCGACCGTAAATAATCGATGTGCCAGTGTGGACGAACAGAGCATCTCGTGTGATGCGCGATTCGGGCTTTTAGACCGCCGGGCCCAAAGGCGCTGCCGATATACACGTAGGTGCCGGGACGAACATGCAGCCGTCCCAGCTTGCCGATAATAAGCTGCTGATTTGAATCGCAGGCCCCGATCAAAGCATATGTGCCCGGTGAATTTTGCATACTTTTTTAATTTTAGCTCATTTTAGTCATTTTCAAATTTGCCATATAACCTCTCGGTATTTTCCGTAACCGCCCCTACGACTTCTTTTTCAGAAACCTCTTTGAGTTCCGCTATGGCCCTGATGGATTGCCAGATATTTGCCGGTTCGTTGCGCTCGTTGGGGACAGGGCCCAGAACCGGGCTATCAGATTCGATCAATAGATTGGAAAGGGGGAGTCGTTTAACCAGTTTTTGCTTCTGGCGTGAACGGACCACAGAGGGAGGGATTGAAAAAAAATAGCCGGCTTCAACCGCCGGAAACGCTGCACCGGCTTTGCCATCAAACGCATGCATTTGCACCCGGGCGGCATTGTTTTCCAAAAGCAGCGCAATTGCATGGCGCCCGGCGGATCGGGAGTGAATATTCAACGGCAGGTTCAATTCCTTAGATAATTCGATAAATATTTTCAGAATTTGACGCTGCAGCGCCTTTTCTGAATCTTCTTTTACGACCCAGTAATCCAGTCCAACCTCACCGATGGCAAAGATGCGCGATTTATTGCCGCGCAGAAAATCTGCCATTTGACGGGCTTGCTCTAAATCGAGGTGGGTCGGATATAACCCGGCGGCCGGCTTTAAGATCGGATATTTTCTGGCGAGGGTGACATTTTTGCGGGCATCCGCAAGGTTTTCCCCCACCGCGATGATCGCTTTAACATCGGCTTTGCGGGCCCTTTCCAGCACCGCATCGCGTTCCTTGTCAAAGCTCGGGTCGCACATGTGGGCGTGGGTGTCAGTGAGTTCTGGCGCTGTCAATGTCAATGGTAGTCGGTCTCAAATTTGCCTGAAGGATTTCAATTGTATGCGGGGAGTTTTCTTCGACTTCACCGCTCCATGAATAATCATGGACTACTCGCGAAAGCCGCACAAACTTATGCATAAGGGCTCGTAGCAAAATAACAGTAAAGGATATTAAAACACTGGGTGATCCTGAATTGAATCTAATCTGAAATCCATAACATCCAGCCAGTCCCTGTTCTTTTGCAACGATCGGACAGTGCGCGGTTTTCGCGAACGACCATTCATTCCGTTTTATGTGAGCATTTGAACGAAAAACTCCACAATCCAAATTCCAAAATCAATCAGATCCAAAGCGATAATGTTTTTTAACATCTTTGCGGATTTTCCAGGTGCAAGACATGCCGGTCGGAAAGGTGACCAGATCCCCCTTGCCGACCTCCACCGGTTCCTGTCCTTCTGGGGTGACGACAACGTCGCCTTCCAGAAAATAACAGGTTTCAGACTCATCATATGACCACGGGAATTCCGAGGATTCTTTGGTCCAGATCGGCCAGTCACCGACACCCAGTTCTTTTAGCTGCTCTTTGCTGGGATTTCGGATCACCTTGATCTTGCTCATTTTACCTCTTTCTCATCAGGGCCTAATGGTTGTAGACAAACGGCCGTTTTTTGTTTTGACAATACCGCGCTTAAGAAAAACTTTCATAATAGCGTCATAGACGGACCGGTATTCTGCGTTGAAATACAGATCAACGGTTTCCTTATACCAGCGCGTTTTCATCAGTTCATCAAAAAATAATTTTTCAGCCACGTTTTTGCGCATCATCAAAGTATAAATGGATATTTTTTTCAATAGGTCTAACCCCATTTGATCGCGATGGTTCAGAAAGTGATGGAGCCGTTTTTGGGTTTTCGTCAAGGCTTTATGGATATCCCTGAAGGGTGGGCCGTGTCCGGGATAAACCAACTGAACATCGAGTTCGGCCAGTTTTTCAAGGGACGCCAGCATCTGAAATGGCGCCGCACTACCCTCGATCTGCAGGGTCATGACCGCCATATCATTTTTCCAGAGGGTGTCGGATGAAATCAACAATTTTTCCTTGCGATTATACAAAACAATCCCTTCAGCGGCATGGCCCGGTGTGTGGATGACCTTAAATTCATGCGATCCGATCGAGATCGCATCGCCGTCGTTTAACGCCATTGTACAGTCGAAAAACTCAGCTTCCTGCGCGTAGTATTTCCACCAGGTAGCCCAGTCATTGCGCGTATCAATAAAATATTTCCCGATTTTATGCAGTGCAACATCGCAACCCGATTGATCCTGAATCCGCTTATTGCCCCCGATGTGATCGCAATGGCAGTGGGTGCTGATGATCAGCTGCACATCTGACAATTTTATGCCCAGTTGTGTGATCAAATCGGCGGTTCGGTCGAAATCGGCGATATAGGCCGTATCAATTAAAATCGGTTTTTCAGACCGAAAGGCAAAATGGTTGCCGTTCAGAAATCCGCGCTCAATAAAAAACAGGTCTTTTATGATTTCAACAGGCTGCATATTGCATGAGATAAAGATTGTTCGTCGGGAAATTTAGCGATGGGCTTCCAAACAGGCGACACCCTCGGGACCAACAACGGCGTCGTGCCGAACACCGGCCGGCAACTCCAGGCGGTCACCGCTGTTCAGGGTGATCTTGTCTCCCACATCGGGCAGTCCGAAAGTGATAGACCCGCGAACCACATAAATCACCTTGTGATAGGAATGGTCGTGGGCGCCGTAAACATCTCCGGGGCCGTTGGACCACGTATAAGGGTGTAAACCCTCATCTGCCAGCATACCGCGCAACAAGGCCTCATCCGGATCTGAATCGTCCGACCAGCGAATGATTTCTACTTTTTCGGTATTCATGGTTTATTTTCCGTTTTCGTTTTTCAGATCCATCCGGATAGATCTTATACAACGGGTCATCGTAAAAACCCGGAATAGCGTAAATTTTTTTTCTGGCGGGATTCTGATCTAGATCCAGCACCTGCCAGCGGTTGTTTTCTTTTACCACCACCCACATGTGGCCGTTGGAGATGCCGGCGTAGCAATCGAATTCGGCAGCCGTCAAAAGAGACATCAGCAGCAGAGATAAACTTTTGCAATCGCCATTTTGGGACCGGATGGTCTCTTCCACCGATTGCCACCGCTGCGGATTTATCACGTAATCATAGTGACTAAGGATATATCGATAGATACGCCTTACTTTATTTGGATATCTGGAGTTGGCATCCGTTCTGAGCACCGCATTGATAGTTGCCACCTGCTCGGGATCAATCAAATCCTGGATCACTGTGCTGCCGTCGTCCAGGTCGACTACAAATTCACAAGGAACGTAGACTGTAGAATAACGGGCATTTATTTCATCCATATTTTCTCTGACAAACTCTGCATAAAGCGCCAATTGCCGTTTTACTTCCGGAACGATGCTTTCGGACGGCAATTTTTCCCGCTGAACGGCGGCACAACCCCAGAAAAAAAGGGCCACAAATAAACTGCTTGTTATGACCTTACATCTCATTGGGTCGCAGAATCTTCTGATGAAAAAAATTAATTTCGATGCCAGCTGAGCGATGTGCTTAGAACCGGAACTTTGGAATTCATAAAGCCTTTCAGAAAATGACATGGCCGGCTTGGGCAAAATTTCCCAAAACCAGGGCGGCATAATCGTGGCGTCTGAACCATGACCTATTCTTTGACGCTTGTATCGTTCCGCAGATGTGCGAAAGCTTCGAGAAGGCTTAACCCTATCAGAAGCAATACCAGAAACCAGAGCAGAATTTGTCCTCTCACAGGCAAGCTCAGTGTATCGGAAAAAAGCCAGATTGCCAGCACGCCTCCGCCGCAAAGATTAATGGCGATGGCGCCTCCCAGGCCTAGCCCGCTAAATCGGCTGGACGTCAAATAGCATTCCATCAGCAGGGCCAGACCAACACCGAAAAGCACACCACCCAGAATCGTCGCATAAAAGGCGGGAACTTCCATCGGTATTCCCAAGGCTTTTACCAGTCCGGCTGGAAACGCCATTAACAGAATTCCCAAAATGAGATTAACGGCAGCGTCCACTTTGAGCAAAAAGGGGTGTTTCATCCGTTATCCGGGGAAGGTCAGGGTAACCCGTTCACCCTTATCTTTGGATTTCATTTTGATTTTGAGCTCGATACTGTCTTCACGGATACCCAATGCCAGAGGTGATTTGCCTTTGCCGCTGTCGATGTGGGTGATTTCGCGAACGGCGCTCATAACCTTTTTTCCAATTTTAGATCCCGGCGATGGCAGTTCGGTTTCACGGTATTTGGCGATTACCTTGATTTCCCCATCTTTTGAGCGCCTGATGGAAATCTCCTTTGCATTGTTGTTGACACCATGCAATGCGGCCAGGGCCAGCCATTTTTCCGCTGCTTCTTCCTGATCGCTATCCTCCTTAATTTCAGACATTTCCTTTAGCGGGTCTGTGGTGGCATAACAATCACACATTTCCTGGACCTTTAAATGTAAATTGCGCTTCTCTTTCATAATAGTGTCCTCCTTTAGCACGCCTCATAAAGTTTAAGTTAACGCTAAATTATACACGATTTGGCAAAATTCAAGACGACTTCGAGCTGCATTTTGTGAGCCCCCGGCAGGAATCCAGCAGCCCGGAAGCGGGCGCGTGTGAATTTAAAATGACGCTTCAGAAGTAGAGTCCGGCGTTGACGACGGACTGGCATCGTCAAATATCGCCTGATAGGCGACTGCCAAAATACAGATCTGAATGGGGACGGTCAGAACGATACCGATGCCGAAAGCAAGAGCACCGATGCTGCCGATGATGCTGGCGATGGCTGACAGACCGAAAAAAGGCCAAAAATTGCTTTTGACCGTCTGAATGCTCAACTGGGAGGCGGGCCAGAAATTCATTTGCTTGTCGACGATCAAATAAAGACCGAACATCAAAAAAGCCTGGGCCGCGTAGACGAAGAACAGAGAAAGCAATTGACCGATGATCGGAAACCATCCCAACATTAATGATCCAATCAGGATGGCAATCCCCCATATGAGCGTAAAGAGAAACGAATTTAAAAAATAGCTTAAGCCGCTGAAAACCCTACCGGCCTCCGGTTTGGGCTCCGCTTTGCGCAAGAGTTGCAGTGTCATAACGATCAATCCGGCGATCATGGGTCCGGTCAGGATGCCGATGGTGACCGTGCTCAATGCCAGAGCGATAATGGCGGCCAGGACCAGCGTTGTGAAATTATTTTTATATAGATTGAATCCCGTTTCAATCCATCGGCCGATTTGTACATCTGTCTTTTGCATATCCAAACGCCTTCCCAAATGATGAAAAGCATATGTGAAGCAATATCATAAAATCAATTCAAATTTCTGTTCTTTTATGGTTTGACCCCACTGCTCGACTTCATGGGTTTCACGCAACCGGAAATCATAGCGCTCGTAAAGCCGGCGGGCGGGATCCAGGCCTTCGAAGGTCCACAAAAATATTCTGGCATATTTTTTGTCCTTACAAAATTGAACCGCCTGCGAGATCAATTGTTTGCCCAGACCGGCACCCTGAAATTCGGGATCGACGATAAACCAGCGCAGCCGGGCGCCTTCCGTCCGGGCCTGCTTGCCATCGATGGCAACAGCGCCGGCAAATTTATCGTCAGCACTGGCCACCCAAAGACCGTCGCGGTTTGCATCAAATTCACTGACAAAAATGGAAAGCTCCTTGCCCACCTGGGTTTCAAAGGATACATCAAACCCCCAGTGCTCGTGGTAATAGACGGCGTGGAGCTCGGTAATTTTGCCGACCACTCCCGGGTAATAACCGTGAATTTTTATTTCTGGCATTGTTATACTCTCATCGTCTGTTTATACAACTGGAAGTTATCAAATTTTAGACGAGCTGCTAAGGCGTTGTCGGAAGAACAGGTCCCCTGCGCCTGAATGTATCCAACCACTGCCCGGCGCCGACCAGGGATATCAGGGCATCATCCAGGGCACCCAGTATCGGGATGCCGTCCGGCAAAAGATCAATCGGTGAAATCAACCAGAGTATGACAAGTCCGGTAATCAAAATTTTACGAATCCAGATCGCTATCTCATCTAAAGTCGAATCAATTTTAAAAATATCGCCGCGCGGTATCAGAAAGAAACCGCGTTCATCACCATGCATTTGAAGGACGCGGTGTTCTCTGACCAGACGATGGGATAACGTCTGGGCAATTTCCCGAATGCTCGACGGGTAGAATTCGCTGTATTGGCGCCGGACCACTGCCAGAACACCATCTTCAGTAACAAATCCATCTTCAGCCGCCTGCTTGGAAATGCGCAAACTGCATGTCCATTCCGAGCGGTCCGCAATTGCATGCAGTCGCTGAAGGATATTTTGCTGACCGACCAGGATTGCGTAACGGCTGTATTGAAGCGCAATCCCGGCAATCAGTGCAAGACAACCGATGCCGAAAAAAATGGAGGGGCGTGGGTCATGCGCCAAGGTCTGCATCGAAGGAATCAAAAACGCCACCACAATCAGCGCAAATCTGCGGCTGCTTTTTTGCTGGGTAAACGCAATGGCCGTGAATAAAATGAGCAGCAAAATTCCAGGATTGCGGAAGACATCCTGGATCCAGAGCGGCATGAGGCCCCCAAAACCTACTTCGTCTTTGAGATGCGATAGATAATCTTTGAACTGGCCTAAAAACCCATAGGAAGCCTCCGGAGCCGGCGGGAGCCCGGCAATGCGTCCGATGAACAGCGCCAGCGGAATGATTAGAAGACATTGTAAAATAAGATTGATGCCGCTGGGACGCCCGAGTAAATAGCTTTCCCAGCAAAATCCGGCCACCAGGAGAAATGCCAGAACACCCACAAAAATTCCCTGGTTGTACGTAAACTGGCGATCACCATACCAGGGATCCTGACCCATAAGTGCAATGGCGGCAATGTAGCACAGCGCCACGATAATCCATTTGGGATCATAAATGCCGGCCACGCCGGATCTTTGGATACCCGCTGCAGCCGGTGCCGGGGCGTCTTTATCTGAAGGTTTCGCGGTTTCGGTCATAGCGCGTCTGTTTTTTTCAATTCCTGTTGCAGTTTTTTAAGTTCAGCGACCAATGCTTTACGTCTTTGCTTCACCCCCTGGATGACCTGCTGGCCTTCAAACCAGTACCAGCGATCCAGGATATGGTTATAGATGTCTATCTTGAGGATTTTGGCTTCTTTAAGGTTGATAAGCTCATCCTGTTCAAGGATATTCAACGCTTTATCGCGGTACACCACATCTGGGTGTTTGTCTTCACGATAGCCGCCCAGTCGCCAGATCAATACCAACAACCGGGCCTGCTGCAGACACAGCTTTTGATAAAGATTTTCCAATAAGTCTCTTTGTTCAGGCGAGCTTTCCGCTTTTTGACGGGCCCTGAGGGCCCTTTCGGCACGCTCGATTTGCCGGACGAGGGTCTCGGCATCAAGCCGAAAATCCTGACGCATATCACTGGTAAACGACCGCATCGGCTCAACAGTCGCCAGGAAGGCGTGGGCCGCATAATAATTGGCAAAAGGATCTTCCGGCAGATTCTCCAGATAGGATTGGGTGGCCGCCTCAAGGGGCCGGACTTTTCCGGCGTCGGCCAGCAATTCCCAGTACCGGTAGTGAACCTTGTGCCAGCTTTCCCAATCTGCTTTGGGTAGCCGGTCCAGGTATCTCTCGGCCACCTGAATGGCTTCGGTAAGTTTGCCCTCACGAAAATAGAGCCGATCCATTTCCATCAGCGCTTTTAGCCACGGTTGACTGGATTGAGACATATTTCCGCTGACGGGTTTACCGATGGTCATCATTCCGAGTTCCTGTGCGTGAGGCTTGAAAAATCGATCGAATGGAAAAAGAAATGCCACCAGAACGGCGGCAATGATCACAAGGCCCAATTGAAGGAATTTATGCGCAGGGGAGGTTTCATAAGATCCGATCGTCATTTCGATGGCCAGGGGGTGAAAACCCTCGTTGCGGGCAATGGCAATTTTCTCATCGAGCGGGATTGAATCGCTGGCGGGTAAAACGCTGGTATTATACCGGATCTCTGATCCTGCCGGCCCAGGAGCGTTCGATGAATCCGAGGTGACCGGCAACCGCGAATTGTCTTTATCTGAATTCATTCTAGGAATTTAACCCAATCTGGGGTCCTTTTAAATCGGATCGTAACCCAGGTCCCGGAAAAAATAAGAATACCATGATACCCGTTTTAAAAGGCTTTTTGGCCCGATTGAGTCCGCCGAAGTTCCTGTTTTTCTTTTTCAGCCTCTTCTGTTTCCACCAGCGCCTGGATGTTTTTAACGAAAAATATTCGGATTTGATATTCCGGATTGCCAAACTGGTCCGGAACGAGGGAAACGATCAGAACGTCACCGTATTTCTGCCAGACCATGGATTGACCGTTTTTAGTTTTCCAGTCAATCAGCCGCGGTTCGCCGTATTTGGTTTTGAGGGTTTGAACGATGTCGGACTCATCTTCTTTGAAGTTGATTTTAAATACCAGCGGGAGTTGGGTGTAGTTTGAAAAGATCAGCTCGACATAATCAAATGGCGAATTTTTCTTACGGGCGTAACGATACATGAGTTTTGTGATGTTATGGTCGACGCGCGCCCTGGTGGGAGGATTTAATTGGGTGTTTAGTGCATCCAAGGCAGGAAAATGTGCTCTTAGAAAACCATCATAATTGATATTCAGGTCAAGGAGACTCCGCTTTGCGATGGCGTCGTTGCCCAATTGCTGGTTCAAATTTTTGCGAACCCGATCGGATAACCGAGAGCCTTTTCCCAATTCAAAAAATGTAAAGCTCTCAGACTGGCTGTCAACGTTCTGGTCTGCAGCAGGTTCATTTTTATCACCGCAACCGGAAAGCATCAAAAAAGGCAACGCGAACACCAGCGCATACAGTATGGTCCTGGATGTTTGATTTCGCCTATTTTGTTCTGATGCCATGTGCCCCCTACCGGTGTTCTCAATAAAAGCTCAATTTAGATGATTGATATTATAGAATACACACCTCACCCGTCAATACTCCCCTGCATTTTCTCTTGATTTGGCCAGAATATCTCCCATGTGAAAGGGGAATACGCCGGCGGGTTTGTCTTTACAGTATTGCCGCAGGGTGGCCTCGATAACCGTAAAGGCGATTTCATCCCAGGGGATATCGCTTTCCGAAAAAAAACGAACGTCACTGCTTTCGCTGCCGGCCTCGATATGGCTGTCGGTCATTCGGGCCCGAAACATTACGTAAATCTGGCTCACATAGCTGATATTATACAGCGCGTAAGGCGCGATAATCTCGATCCGGGCCCCGGCTTCTTCCAGCGTTTCGCGCTGCGCACCCTGCGCGACGGTTTCGCCGTTTTCCAGATAGCCCGCCGGCAAAGTCCATTTGCCAAGCATCGGTTCGATGGCCCGCCGGCAGAGCAAAATTTGATCCTCCATTTCCGGAATGCATCCGACGACCACCTTAGGATTGTCGTAGTGAATGGTGCCGCAGGCTGGGCACACATGGCGCGGGCGATCGTCATTTGGAGGGGTTGTCAATTTTACCCTGTTTCCGCAGTTACTGCAAAATTTCATCGTCACATGCCCTTAGGCTTGGTGTTATCAATCAATATCCAATCTCAAATTTCTAAATCAAATTGGGGTACAGGAATATCGGAATATTGGAAGACTGGCATATTGATATGAAACACAGAACGTCTAATGTTTATCGTTCTGAATTTCAAGCCCCGATATTCCATCATTCCACAATTCCAAAAAACCTGCCTTGCTTGATTGGATTAGGTGACAACTTTTTTTGACACCGGTTATTATTGTAAACCGAGGATGATATAATCTGCTTCGTTGGAGCTGATGGTCTTGCGATCAATACCACCGGCTACCTCCGGCAAAATGACCGCGTAAGGCAATTTTGAGCGTATCTGGATTTGCCGCGGCACGGCGCCTTTCTGAGCATGGCCGACTCCAGTCAGAATTACCACTGTGGCATCCGGATTTTTTTCCAGATAGCTGATAGAATAAACGGCCATGGCAGTATCCCAGACCATCTGGGCTTCGCAGAAATGGATGAAATTCAGCTGGCCGTGGCCGTGGCCGCCGAAGGCTTGCCGAATATAATTCATATATTGCTCATCGACCACACAACTGACCTCGGCCAATTGCCCCTTCTGTTCCGGCGTCAAAGATTTAAAGCCATTGCGGGATACTTGGCGTGTAATTTCCCGCGGAACATTCAACCCGATCATTGGAATTTTGTGTTCACGGCCATACTCAAAGATCATGCGATATGCCTGCCAGGGAAAATTCCAGTTATCATAATAGATTTTTTCAAAGTGCTGCGCATCAATTTCCCCGGCCACCCAGCGATTCAGAGCTGGCTGGCTCTCGTGGCGAAACATCTCCAGGCCGATGGCGACCTCGAGACCCGCCTCTTTAAGCGCTCGAATGACGGCCAGTTGTGCCCGATGATGCGCCACGTTACTGTGGTGCTCGCCAACCAGAACAATTCGGCTTTTTTTCAATTCGGAAATCGCCTGCCGGAGCGGCAGTTCGGTATTCCGGTTTAGGTCCAACAGGCGGACACGCACGCCATCAGACTCCGCCCCGCAACTGATGCTGAACAATAAGGTGGTCATTAAAGCGATGATGATTTTTTTTACCATATGTGTTGTCCTCATATCCAACGAAAAGAGTCTTATCAAATCCTGCGGCCGATGTCTTCAAAAAACGCTCACATACCCATGTTGCCCAATGGTTTGGGGTATTGCGCTGCTGCCATGGCGCCAGCGATATTCAAGCGGTGATCGTTCGGTCGACCAAAAGCCTTTATCACGATTTGTTCCTCCCTGAAATGCTAAATAGCTGTACTTGCCGTAATGGGTCACCTTGCGGGCGACCTCTTCAGCATGCGATGCCGTCAAAGGGAGAAATAATGCCCTCACCCGGTCTTTGCGGTGCGGGTGGGCAAATACCCCAAAGAATATGTCCGTTGGGCGGTCATAGGTAATCTGGTTTAACGTAAAGGATGTTGGTTTGATGACAACCTGTCCGGGCAATTTGACAAGCAATTCTTTTCGGTTGGGATAACCGACTATCAATATGTCTTTTTGGTCCAGGTCTTTCGGGTCAAGCATGTCTTCTTGAACCATCTTATACTGTTTGATGCCCAGAGAACGCAACAGCACTCGGGTAGCGCCTTTAATCTCCGGCGCAAGATGATCTGACAGTAAAACCAGTAGCGAGTCCGAACTTTTTAACGAGTTAATGGCGTGGGGTATTTCGTCAGGAAAAAGCCGCCGAAAAATATCCGTATCCGGATCCGCCTGGAGCCTGAGTGGCATGGAAGGGCTGACAATCCGAAAGCGGGTTTCTTTGTCCGTCACCGGGATGGTTTGTAAAATACTTCGATCACGGTTTTGCAGCGCCAGATCCAACTCAAAGCTGAATTTGGGATTTCGTTGAAGGATGCGCCCGTCAATTGTCCAGGTATCGCCGGTTTGACGGGATCGCACCGCATCCAGTTGAAATTGGGGCGCGCCTGGGTTATAGACCCATTGATCAAAAAAGCCCGCCAACGAGCGTTTAGCACGTGACTCGAATGCCTTTTGTATGTCGTTCCAGGAGGTCGTTTTAAACAACCGCTCCCGGAAAAGATCCTCAAGGGCCCCCCAGAACGCGTCTTCGCCCAATTGTCCGCGAAGCATATGGAACACCATCGCCCCCTTGTCATATCCGATGGTTTTGGTGGTTGGATTGTTACGGCTCTCAAATCGATTCAATGCAAAATCCTCATCCGGTTTGACGAGGGTGGCATAGTTTCGCAAAATTTGCTGGCGATATTGGCGGGCAGCCTCACTGGATTTCATTTCCTTGTAAAGGTAATCAGCCACGTAGGTCGTTAATGCTTCACTCCAGTTGCCGGACGCGTAATCAACCAGCACACCGTTACCCCACCAGCAGTGGGCGATTTCGTGCCCTAGACTGGTATGGATGATAAACGGCAGCCGCAATACCCGCCCACCGATCAGGGTGTAAGAGGGAAAGCCGTATCCGGTTGGAAAGAAATTTTCGACGACCGCGAACTTCTCAAATGGATAGGGGCCGAAAAGGTCCTGATACAACTTCAGATATCGGCTTGTGGCCTCCAGGTAGGCTCCGGCCAGGTGATCGGTTTCGGCAAAAAAATAGGTCGCAACGGTTATGTTTCCCACCTTTTTGTGTCGCACAATATAGGGTCCGACCGAAAGACTCAGACCTCTGATGGGATCCTTGATCAGCCAGGTGGATACGGACTTGCCGTTTTGCGTTTGATGCCCTTCCAGTTGTCCGGACGTCACGGCCAGCATCCCTTCGGGCGCAAAGATCTTCAACATATACGCTGATTGACCAGCGGTCCAGTGCGGATACCAGAGAGAGCCGGCCAGCAGAAAACTGCCGCGGTCAGAGATGGTGGCACTGACACCGTATCCGGGGTTGTCGGCATTTACCGGACGGACAGGGGCGGGATCGTCAAAGACGGCCGTATAGCCGATGCTGATCTGGATTTCCGAATTTGGATCGCCGGACGGCAAATCCACCTGCAGCATGCCTTTCTCAAAGTCAAATTTGAGCGGCTTGCCGTTTTGCATCACTTTAAGTTGCTTGGCCCGGGGCGTAAGCTTGAATGTAAGTCTGTCAGCAGGGCCCCCATCAAGTGTTATCCGATCTTGAACCTGCAGTCTCTGTTCGTTTGGAAACAACTCGACCCGGAGTCGATGCCGAGCATCGTTTGCAGCGGCTTGAGCTGAAGAAATGCTCAAACCAAAAATGACCACCAGTGGTACAGCGGCCGCGACAATCGTTCTGATGAACCCGGGCCGTCGCGCCAGGGGTACTGTCATACGGTTCAATTTCAGAGCTGATGGTTTCAGACGCATTTTCTGACTTCCTGAAAACGATGCGGGGACAAATGCTCCACGTTATACGAATACCGCATTTTTGCCCGGCGAATGTTCCCCAACAATTTAAGTATTCTGCCGAATATGTCAAAGACATCCGGCATTTGATGACCCCCTGTTGTCGCCGGACTTCTTACCGCAATCCCACGGTGAGTGTAGCCGTTATTCTGTTTGATGGAAATGAACTGCTACTGAACAAAACAAAGAAATTGTTTACCACTGCTCTTTAATGGTTATACTTATTCGAAACCGACAGTTTTTGGAGGAAACATGACAAAACAGCAAAAAGGGAGTCAACGCCAGTATGTGCGCAAGGAAACTTTCTTAATGGTTTCACTCCTGTGCCTGGCAGTGGGGTTTTTCGGTGGCGTCGTCTTTGCGGTTTTCAAATCCGATTCGCGTGCGCCGGTTCAATCCGCGCCCGCGCCGGCCCAGACGGGTTCGCCAGCATCTGTGAACACTGACCGAATAACGGCGCTCGAACGCAAAACCCAGGCAGAACCCGGCAATGCTAATGCCTGGACGGAACTGGGAAATGTCTATTTTGATGCCAATCAATATGAAAAAGCCATTGGCGCTTATCGGAAATCGCTTGAATTGAATCCCAAAAATGCCAATATCTGGACGGACATGGGGGTGATGTACCGTCGCAGCGGCAAGCCAGAAGAAGCCATTAAAGCCTTTGATCAGGCTATTGCGGCGGACCCCAAACACGAAGTTTCCCGCATGAACAAGGGCATTGTCCTGCTGCATGATCTCAATGATACCAATGGCGCCATCGAGGCCTGGGAAGGCCTGCTGGAGGTCAATCCGATTGCGGTTGCGCCTAACGGTATTTCCATCGATCAGATGGTCACCCAGCTCAAAAAGCAGCTGGCGGGTCAAGCGACGAAAGCCCAATAGATGCAGCTCATAGCTCATAGCTGATAGCTCACAGCCGATAGCCTGATTGTATCTATTCTTTCTGTGAGCGATGAGCTACGAGCTATGAGTTTTTATTGCGTTTGTCGTAGATTTGCTGAATCTCTTTTTTAGAGAAATGATACCACGTATTGCAAAAATGACAGCGCATCTCCAGTGGAAACGGGCCCTCATCGCGAATATCCCGCAACTGATCCTTCGGCAGCAGCTTTAAAATGCGTTGCAAGCGTTCGGGACTGCAATGACACATAAACTCGATACGCTTTTCACCTAGGAATCGGGGGCTGTATTTTTCAAACGCCGTCTGTAACAATGTTTCAGGCGCGTGGCCCTCGGCAAAGGTTTCCCCCAAAGACGGAAATCTTACGACCAACGCTTCCAGCTCCGCGGCCAGACGTTCATCTGCTCCGGGCATGGTCTGCAGGAATAGCCCGCCCGCTCCGGTCACCTGTCCTTCTTTATCGTATTTAATACCGAGATTGAATGCGGTCGGAATTTGTTCGGATGTCAGGTAATAATTGGCCAGATCCTGGGCAATGTTGCCGTACTGCAGGGCGATCTTGCTGGTAAACGGCTGCCTGGCATCCGCCATGTTGCGGATAATGGTCAGAAAACCGGCGCCGAAAAAAGGGGAGAGATCAAAATTTTCCATGGGTTTGTCGATCGGGATTGGAACGTTTTTGAGAAATCCGCGCACTTCACCAAAAGTATTGGCCTCCACAGTCAGACCCTTGATCGGTCCCGAGCATTCGATTTTTACACTGATACTCTCTATGCCTTTAATATTGGCGGACATCAAGGCAACGCCCAGATAGGCGCGTCCCAGCACCAGGGTTTCCAGAATGCCGAGTTCATGGTTGGCGCGCATTTCATTGACCATCTGGGTTCCGTGTAAAACCGCACCGCGAAAGGCACCATCGGCCAGCAAAAAATTATGCAGGCGATCTTTGGCACTGGCTTTTAGTCGCTCTTTCAAAGATTCTGCGGGGAGCTGTTTTTTGATCATAGTTTGATACCCGGTTTCAATGCGCCGCCACGCGGATCCGTGCCGGCATGATCTGGCCTTCTGCCACAATATAAACACGATCCGCGGCCGAAGGGCGTATGAGGTGATGGCCGGTGAAACTGCCAAATGCTGGCAGGATAGCATAATCGGCAGAGAAATAAAAACCAGCGAAGCGTTCAGAGCGACGTCCTATTCCATTTAAACTGACAGCCAAATGGACATGCCCGGCAATCGTATAGCCCTGCAATCAGCGGACCCATAAAAGCGGCATAGGTTTTTCCGATGCCGGTGGACGCATGAATTAAGCCGCTGTGGCCCTGCAGGTAGGCCTGCCAGGCCTGGATCTGAAAATCAAACGGCTGCCGGTTTTGCAATTGAAACCAGTGCGTGACCCGATCAACTGCCGGTCGATATCCCTTTGCAAGTGTGGGTTGGGGATCTGTCATCTTTCCGCGGCGTTAGGCGGCGGTCAGCAGTGATTTTAAGGTTTGCAGCGAATCGGCATCCTGAATTTTTTTATCGGTTCGCCAGCGCGATATGCGCGGAAATCGGACGGCGATGCCGGATTTGTGACGAGCTGAGCGGCGGATGTCTTCAAAGGCGATTTCAAACACCAGCTCCGGCGCAACCGAGCGCACCGGCCCGAAGCGATCCAGCGTGTGGGTACGGACGAAGCGGTCCACCTGACGGATTTCCGCATCGGTCAATCCCGAATAGGCCTTGGCAAACGGCACCAGTTTGTCCGCATCCCAGACAGCAAAGGTGTAATCCGTGTAAAGCCCGGAGCGCCGGCCGTGACCCCGCTGGGCATACAGCAGAACGGCGTCGATCATCAGCGGGTCCACCTTCCACTTCCACCAGTCTCCCCGCCGGCGCCCCACCCGGTAAGGAGAAGACAATCGCTTCAGCATCAGACCTTCGACGCCCCGGCTGCGGGCCTGCTCTCTGGCCTCTGCCAGTTGCTGCCAGCTGCCGGCTGTGACCGGTGATATTTTCAGAATAACTTCTTCCGGTAAATCAGCTAGGGCCTGGGTGAGAGCCTCAAAGCGCTGCTTGAGGGCGCGGTCTCGAACATCGTTTCCATCGACCTCTAAAATATCATAGGCCATCAGAATCACCGGCACCGCTTTAAGCAGTTTGGGGCCGATGTTTTTGCGACCGATGCGACGCTGAAGCTCTGAAAAATTTAGGGGCCGCTCGTTTTCCCAGGCCAGAATCTCACCATCCAGGACGGTTCCGTTGGGTAATCTTTCAGCAGCCTGCACAATTTCCGGGAATTTTGCGGTGACCAGTTCCTCACCCCGGGACCAGAGAAAAACCTGATCTTCACGCTTGATCACCTGGGCGCGAATGCCGTCCCATTTCCACTCGGCCTGCCAGGCTTCGATGGCGCCCAGGGCGGTAATATTCTGATCGAGGGGGTAGGCCAGATAAAACGGGTAAGGCCGGCTGATGTCGGTATCGCGTGTATCGGTTGACAGTATCTGGTGGTAAGTTCCGGCATCGGGCGTCCACTCGCCCATCAGGCGATGGGCTATCACAGCGGCATCGATCCCGCTCATCTGCGATAGCGCCCGGGTCACCAGGCGCTGGGACACCCCCACCCGGAAAGCGCCGGTGATCAGCTTGTTGCACACAAATCGCTGCGGATTGTCGAGCTGCTGCCATGCGTCCCTAATCGCCCGCTGCCGAACGGACTCGTTTTTTCCGCGCAGCGGTAACAGGATTTCTTCGACCCAGACGTGCAGGGGCCGATTCTGTATCCGGGTGCTCAATGGCAACACCAGGGTGATGGTTTCCGCCAGGTCACCGACCACGTCATAGGATGCATCAAACAGCCAGTCCGGGATACCGGCCAGCTGTGCGGCCCACTCTTTGAGCTTGCGCGTCGGGATCACCTGCCTTGGTTTGCGGCCAATCAGAAAATGAATTGCCCAGATGGCATCCTCCGGGGGCGCCTGCTGAAAATAATCCACCAGGGTCTGAACTTTAGCCTTGGTCCGGGTGGTTTCGTCCAAGGTTGTATAAAGTCGCGAAAATAATTTCATGAAAAATGTCGTCT
>JASFNW010000076.1:0-23661 GCA_050116835.1 Desulfobacterales bacterium | reverse complement strand
ATACTTTTTTTCCATCCCATGCCGCCTTTACCCGTTAAATGAAGTATATCTGATGTTCTTAACTCAGATCTTTAAGCGTTTGTTTCAACACGGTGCCAATCTGAATTTTCTGGGGACAACGCCGCTCTGCTTCGAAATAATCGGCCTTTGGAATATTTCGTAAAATATTTTCCGGTAACGCCCGAAATAGTCTTTGGGCAGTATATCGATTTCCATAGCTGTGGTAGTACATGGCGTAGCGCAGGATATCGCTGATCGGAACATCCAGATCGGTGGCAGGCTCGCAAATTTGCGAACACCCGGCACAGTAACCGGGTGCCGTATGCCGGGAAAATTGTTGCAGGCGCCGCCGGTCACCGCTGGAGAGTACTTTCTTGTTGAGAGCAGCGGCAACATTGGCTTGCAAAATTGTCATATTGGGCATCGCTGAACAGATGCTGGCGATGTTCGGATTCTCCCAGACCACCTTGAGTTTCGCCTGCTCAGCGGTATAGCCCTTATTCATAAAATTTTCGGTCATCTTCAGGGCTTCATCCGTCTCGGATCCGATGGATGAATAAAGATGGGCCGAAAAGGCAGCCTGCGTTTTCATGGCGGTCAATCCGATCCCCGCCTTGGCACAGGCTTCCACCGCTTTTTTCATTTTATTTTTTTCCATGAGTCGATAATTATAAGTCATCATGATGCCATCGATCCATCCCAGCCTGGCAGCGAAAAGCATGCTGTTTTCCATATTTTTATGGGCGCTAAAACCAAAAAACCGAATCTTTCCTTGCGTCTTGGCTTTCTCGGCCCAGGATTTGACTTCACCCGTGAGTTCTTTATCTGCGTCTTTTACATAATGAATAAAATACAGATCAACATACGACGTGTTCATTTTTTCAAGGGAGTTGTTTAAACTCTCCGTCAATTCTTTGGGGTCTGAGGATTTGCTCTTGGTGACCAGGAACACTTTTTTGCGGTCATCCGGATACTTGTTGAAGTATTTGCCGATGGCTTTTTCGTTTTTTCCCCAGCCGTATGAATCGGCCGTATCCCAATAGGTGACGCCCATTTTGAAAGCCTGTCGGAATAGGAGCTGATCGGAAACCTTTAAGACACCGCCCAGTGAAAGGATAGAAACATTGACTCCGGTTTTTCCAAATGGTCGCATCGGCACCGTCGTTGGCTCGGAAACTCCGGCCTTTGCGCTGCCATGGGCTGATGTCAGCGCGCCTAAGGGTATTAGTGCCGAACCGATCCCAGCAACACCGGCTTGTTTGATAAAATCTCGTCTTGAAAAAGTTGTCTTCTTGTCGGACATACTCCATTTCTCCTTATAATAGATATTAAAAATTTTGCGACTGTTGACGATTTGCTAAAAAACGCTTTTTCCAGCGCCAATCGTCACCCATATTGCTTTCAAGCTCCAAGCAATTGTACGAATCCAATTCGTCGTCACCAAACGCTTAATGCAAGCCTCATCTTTACCGGTTTGGAGCTGCTTGTGAATCGGCACCTGAAGCCCGAAAGTGGACAGCCAAATGATGATAATCAAAAAAATCGAAATAATGGAAAAAAACGCATCATTATCCAGGATAATCAAAACGATGGTAATAATCACTTCACAAATCATCAAAGGAACAACAATACACGCAATCCTTGTTGCATACCACCGATGGTAACTGATAAAATCTTCTAACGGAATTCTAATGAATCCGGGATAGATGATAATTTGGACTATCCAGATAAGCAAAAAAAGGCCCCAACTGACAGCTATATTGAAATCGTAAAGCAGGGGTAAATTGTTAAACATTTCCTCTATTCATCCAGAAAAAATAGAACGCCAGCAACACCATTCCATGATCAATTTCTTTGCTTCCAATTCTGGCCTGAATTTCCTTAAGCGGCACCGTTACAACTTCAATGTCTTCGGATGCATCAAGGTTTTGCTGCCGGGTTTTAACGGCGTTGTCAGCCAGGTAGAAAAAACAGCGATTGCTGAGGATGGCCGGCTGCGGATAGCATTCACCGATTAACCGGATGTTCGATATGGTGAAACCGGTTTCTTCCAGCACTTCCCTTTGAGCGGAAAATTCCGCAGATGTGTCGTCCGGGTCCACCAGGCCGCCGGGCAGCTCCAGGCAGACCTGCTCGCTGCCATGCCGGTACTGGCGAACCATGACAACCTCCTGTTGCGGCGTTAGTGCCAGTGTCAACACCCAGTCAGGAAACTGGAGAGCAAGCATCTCTCTGATCTCGCCCGTGCGGGGTGAGCGAACCTGCTTCTCATAGAGCGAAAAGAGTTTATAATCTGCCACCCGCCGACGCTTTTGTATCACCCATTCTCGAATCATCACCCGGCTTCCTTTTCTCGTTTTTCGAGTTCGTCTTTTGCGATGCGATAGGCGGTCTGCGTAAAAAACCACCGATCTAAGTATTTTCTTAAACGGCTTAACCCTTCAGCGACAGTCTCGTCAAAGCGATTGTTGTCAATCTCAAATCCCTTTTGGGAATAGCGGAACAGCTTATCCGCGTCTTTCACAATCTGATCATTGAGAGAAATGGCTTTTTTTCGGGAATCATGACCATCGATTATGTTGAGTATCTCAGAGATCTTGTCCGGGTCATATTGAACTTTTGACAGAATATCGCCGGCGATTTGAACGCCTTGTTCCTCATGTATCCGGTTTAGCTCGGGAGAAGTCGCTCTGGGGCCGAAAGCTTTTAGATGCAGGGCTTCCGGTACTTTTTTCCAGCCCACATCATGCAAAATGATGGCCGGAATCACGATGTCCGCTTCGCCGCCTTCGGCCTCTAGCAGCGCATGGGCAAACTGCAAGGATATTTCGACGTGGATGACATTGCGTCGCGTATTCAGATAAGACCGGGCCAGCTGATAGATCTTCTCAATTACAGGACCATCGCTCATCAACGTCTCACATGGGGGTCGATTGTCTTTGCGCTTTTTTGCGCTGTGAGAGAATTTTAGCCATTAGAAGACCAATTCCCATGGGGTGTAAATCCTCTGATTTCAAGCCGATCAACGTATCGACAAAAGCCTGGGCAGGCGGTGAAAGGACCTGTTCTTTCAGGTAGGCAATGCTGACGTCCAAATACACCTTGGGGCCTTGCAGGGGAACTGTGGTTAGTCTTTTTTCTTTCAATTCTGTGGCCACGGCTTCTTTAACGACAAACGAAACCCCTTCGCCGCGTTGCACCAGCTGTTTGATAAATTCGGTATTGCTGGTTTCCATTAGAATGTTGGGGATACAGCCTGCAATTTCAAATAATTCTTCGATCAGTTTACGCGTCCCGGAGCCCTTTTCCCTCATTATGAAAGGGAGGCCTGCCATATCGGCAAAGGAAATTTTTTTCTTTTTTGTGAGGGGATGCCCCGGTGTCACAATTACGGCCATTTCCTCCCGGCTAAATGGGAAAAAATGGACTTCCGGGTTGTCGACCGCTTTGGCGATAATCGCCACCTCAATTTTAAGATCCAACAATCCGCGAGTCATTTCCAGCGAGCTGCCTTCGTTCAGTTGGATTTTTATGTGGGGATAGTTCTGGTGAAAGGTGGAAATCATCAGGGGCATGAAATAACGCGCATAGGCTTTGGTGGTGCCCATACTAAGTATGCCTCTTTTGAGTTCACGCATGTCATCAATGACGGCTTCTATTTCTTTTTCAAATTTAAATATTTTGGCTGCATACTGGTATAGCGACCGGCCTTCATCGGTCAGATAAATCTTGCGGCCCCTTTTCTTGAATAATTTCAGGTTGCAAAATTCTTCAAACGATTTGACCTGCGCGGTAACCGCCGGCTGGGTAATAAATAGCTCTCCGGCTGCGGCGGTAAAATTCAGGTTTTTGGCTGCGTAATAAAAAACCCTGAGCTGATTAAAATTCAACATTAGGTCATTTCCGGCAATTCGGTTGCGGGCATTGGGTGTTGCACATAAGACCCTGAATTTTTTAGAATTAGATTCAAGCGCTTAAATGCCTGAACCAAATCCGGCAAAGCGTTTTCCAATGCATCCTCGTACCCTAATTTTTTTTTATGGACGGATTTAATCCATAAACAGAGCTTATGCATAGCATAAATTAAATTGGATTGACAGTTTTTTTTTATTGGTTCATAAAAAATGAATCCTATTTAACTCCAGGCTTCTGTGCTCACGTCTCAACTGTTTTTGCAATACATTCATGCTCTTGTTCCTCCGACCGAAGCCTTAAATGTTACTTTGAAAAATAGCGTAACCTCACCCATTAGCGTTTAAACCCACCACGAAAGGAGGAAGAAAATGGCCGATCAAGCTGGAAGATTCCCGGACCCTCACGAGTTTCAGGTTCCCCCTGAACTCGAAGGCTGGGAAGAAATGTATCCCTCCCACCACCTGTTTTCCGAGGACAGATCAGATTGGGAAAAAGCGCAATTCTGGTATCAGGACAAAATCCACGCCCCGGAGCCCATGCCGCCCCTGGATTTGATATTCCAGGAAGCCTGGCAGATTTCTCTTTCACAGTATACCACCCGCGTATTCTGTATTCCACCGGCGCAGGGAATCGCCCAACGCATGGTGGGCTGCTACATGTACATCTGCGCCATCGCCCCGCCACCGGAAGAAATCATCGGTGAAAAAGCCGGGCATTTTGAAAAACGCGTATTCTATGTTTTTGAACATTATGATGAACTCTGGGACAAATGGCTGACCAAGTTCAAAGCGCTCGGCGAAGAAATGGCCGCGATAAAAGTCCCCGCCGAACTGCCGAAATTTGTTCCTGAAGATCAGGTCCTGCCGGCACCGACGGGGGTTTACGACAGTTACTTTTTGATTGAGGCCTGGGACAAACTGGTCAACAAGATGTTTAAGGGCTGGCAGTACCATTTTGAGATGCTCAACCTCACCTACCTGGCCTATCTGATGTTTGCCGATGTCGCCCGCAAGCTTTTTCCCGGCATCAGTGAAAGTGCCATCGGCAAAATGGTCGCCGGCGCCTATGTGTCGATGTTCAAACCCGAAGAAGAGCTTGTGCGCCTGTCCAAACTGGCCAATTCCGCCAAGGACGTTTCCGCTATTCTCAAGAGTGACAAGTCGGTGGAAGAAAAGATCGCCGAGCTTGAAAAATCAGAGAACGGCAAAAAATGGCTGGCCGAATATGAAAAGGCCAGAGATCCGTGGTTTTATGTGTCCTGCGGCAGCGGCTGGTTTCATTATGAGGGCAGTTGGCTGACCGATCCAAACATTCCCTATAGCTATATTAGAGGTTATATAGAACAGTTGGAAGACGGCCAGACGATCGAGCGCTCGCTCTCTGAAATCGAAAAACAAAGAGATGAAATCGTTGCCGAATACCGCAACCTCATCAAAACCGATGAAGACCGTAAGGCCTTCGATGATGCCTACAACACGATTCGAACCATTTACCGCTACGCCGAAGACCACCTGTTCTGGGTGGAGCACTGGTTCCATACCATCTGGTTTGACAAAGTGCGGGACTTTGGAAGGCTGCTGGTCGACAATGGGATGTTAAATGATGTCGATGACATCTTCATGTTCAACCGCTACGAAATTCCGCAATTGTTGACTGAACTGTCAACCGGCTGGGCGCTGGGGGTCGATATCCCCATGCGCGGAAGCTATTATAAATCCAAAGCCAAAAAGCGCAAAAAGATTCTGGAAGCCGCCGGCAAATGGAATCCGACACCGGCTCTGGGAGTCCCGCCTGAAGAAGTGGCCGAGCCCTTTACCATCATGCTGTGGGGCATCACCACCGACAAGGTCAAGGAATGGCTCAAGGGTGTCGATGTAACGGCCGGTGAAGATGTCTCTGAGATCAAGGGATTCGCCTCTTCGGCTGGCATCGTCGAAGGCCCGGCCCGCGTTCTCAAGTTGCTCAAGGACATCACGGATTTACAGCCCGGCGAAATCCTGGTTTGCCCGTCCACCAATCCGTCCTGGGCACCGGTGTTTACCAAAATCAAAGCGGCCGTGACCGATATCGGTGGGCTGACCAGCCATGCTGCCATTGTCTGCCGTGAATATGGGGTTCCGTCCGTGACCGGCACCGGGGTATCCACCCAGGTGATAAAAACCGGAGACACGCTCAAGGTGGATGGTGACACCGGTGTGGTCGAAATCATCAAAAGAGCAGGCGAATAAGAAAGCGGAGGTCAACCGGACAGTAATCTGCGTTGAAGCTGTTTGACACCTTTCGCCTCCCACCAACGAACACCCTGATTGAGTCCCCTCCCCGCCGGGAGGGGACTCGAAAAGGATGAACGCCCAAGGAATGCAAAATGAATTATATCCTGGATTTTGAAAAACTGGATAAAAATTCCCTTCCCGTTGTCGGCGGCAAAAATGCCAGCCTGGGAGAAATGATCAAAGCCGCTATTCGAGTCCCGCCCGGGTTTGCGGTCACCACCGACAGCTATTTATTGTTCATTACCGATGCCGAAATCAAAAACCAGATCATCGAAAGGATATCCGATCTCGACCCCGATGATGTGGAAGCCCTCAACAATGCCAGTGCCGATGTGCAGGCGTTAATTAAAAAGACGCCAATGCCGGCTGCCGTCCGTCAGGCCATCCAGGATGGATATTCCCGACTGTGTGAAAAATGCGTAGTAGAATCGGTACCCGTAGCCGTGCGTTCAAGCGCGACCGCTGAGGATTTACCCACCGCCAGCTTTGCCGGCCAGCAAGACACCTACCTCTGGATTCAAGGCGTAGACCCGGTGATCAGCAAAGTCCAAAATTGCTGGGCCAGTTTATATACGCCTCGGGCAATTGCCTACCGGATTAAAAATGAATTTCCCCATGAAAAAGTTCTGATCAGTGTTGGCATACAGAAAATGGTCAACTCAAGGGCAGCCGGCGTCATGTTCACGCTGAATCCAACCGACGGAGACATTTCCAAAGTCGTGATTGAGGGCAGCTGGGGGCTCGGGGAAACCGTTGTTTCCGGTTCGGTCAATCCGGATAAGTTCGTCGTCGATAAAGTAATGCAGGAAATCAATGAAAGGACCATATCAACCAAGCATATCGAGTGTGTGTACGACATCGAAAAAGGAGAAACCATCGATGCAGATGTCGCTGACGATATGCAGTGCACCTGCTGTCTGGCGGACGACGAAATCAAAGCACTCGTCAGCACTGCCAAAAATATCGAAAAGCATTATGGCCGCCCCATGGATATTGAATGGGCTATTGATAAAGATTTCCCATTTCCGGAAAACATATTTATTGTTCAGGCCCGCCCGGAAACCGTCTGGAGCCAGCGCAAGACGGAATCAGTGATTGGTGCTAAAAGCGGCCGCCAGCTTTTAATGGAACAGGCCATGAAGCGCATAAAAATTCCTTAGCGGGTGGTTTCTGAATCCATAACACCTAATTTCTGCTAATTTTAACTCACCGATATTTATCGAATTGGGATGAGGAGAACTTCAAATCGCGTATATATCTCGGCAGAGCATGGCTTTAAAATAGCATCAGAGATTCAAATATAAAAAGATTCATCATTTGCTAACATTTCTTTGTTTTTTTTTATTCATTTAATCAGTTTGGAAAAGGAGGATGTGTTTTATGAAAGACATGAGGGATTTTATTGCCAAAGGCGAAGAAACCGGTCTGTGCAAACGAATCACTGCTGAGGTCGACTGGAACCTGGAGTTGTCGCATATCGCCAAGCTAAATGAAGAGCAAAGCGGCCCGGCGCTTCTTTTTGAAAATGTTAAAGACTACGATACACCGGTGATCACCAGTGTATGCACCACAGTCGAGCGCCTGGCTTTGATTATGGGCATGTCGCTCGAATCAACGCTGGGGGATCTATATAAAGAATGGGCCAAGCTGGGTGAAAATTTAATGCCGCCCAAGGAAGTGGATGGCTCAGGCGCACCGTGTAAAGAAAATATATTAACCGGCGATCAAATCGACCTTTTTAAATTCCCCGTTCCCCAATGGTATCCGCTGGATGGCGGACGCTATATCGGTACGGCCCATTTCATCGTCAGCAAGGATCCGGAAACCGGATGGGTGAATCTGGGAACTTATCGCAGTCAGCTTTTGGCAAAGGATAAAGTCGGCACCCAGTTTATCAAAGGCAAACATGCCGACATCATGCTCAAAAAATATCAGGCTATGGGCAAGCCCATGCCCGTTGCTTCGGTGATCGGCTGCGACCCCCTGTTGTTTGTGCTGGGCGCTGCGCGCGTATCCGCATTTGTCTCAGAGTATGATGTGTACGGCGCGTTGCGAGGAGAGCCCATCGAGGTGGTCAAAGGCGAAACCGTCGATTTGCCCGTACCGGCCCATGCTGAAATCGTGATCGAAGGTGAAGTCGATGCCGACAAATTCATGGAAGAAGGGCCTTTCGGCGAGTACACCGGTTATTATTCCGGGGTCGGCACCGATCCGCGCAATTTTATCGATGTCAAATGCGTCACCCACCGCAACAACCCCATTTTGTGGGGAACCACCGTGGGCCGGGCGGTCACCGACACGCATATGACCATGGCACTGTCATACGGAGCCACGCTATGGCAGCAGCTGCTGGCTATGAAAATACCGGGTTTGAAAGGAGTTTATTGTCCGCCGGAGGGTTCCGGTCGATTTCTGGCTATTATTTCCATGAAGCAGATGTATCCGGGGCATGCTGATCAGGTTCTAACGGCCGCCATTTCCACCGAAATGGGCGCCTATGGTCTGAAAACGGTTATTGTCGTAGATGAAGACATCGATCCCTGGGATATTCCCCGTGTAATGTATGCGTTGAGTTTCCGGTTTCAGCCCAACCGTTCCCAGGTCATCAAACGTGGCAGGTCTACACCGCTGGATCCGTCATTACCGATTGAAGCCAGGGAAATTACAGGCCGACTGCTGCTGGATGCCACTATCCCCTATGAATGGAAGAACAAGCCTATACCCATCGAACTGGATCAGGATATGGTTGAGAGGGTTAAGGATAGGTGGTCTGAACTCGGCCTCTAAATCGGCCGCAAAAATGAATCTAGAAATCGGTTGAGCCTGTTCGCCCGTTAGCCGTTAGCCCGTTTCTGAAATTAGGAAGCCGTCTCTTCCTACCTAACGGACTCAACCGGCTCAACGGGCTCAACCGACAACCTGTATTAAGGAATATTAAACATGGCAGATAAAAAATTGCTGGACGGCAAACGGGTTCTGGCGGTCGATGACGAGCAGGATGTTCTGGACACCCTGGTCGACTTGCTGCAGATGTGTGAAATGGAAACCGCAACTTCATTTGAAAAGGCCAGAGAACTGCTGGAATCCCGGCGATTCGACCTGGTCATTCTGGATATCATGGGAGTTGACGGTTACGGCTTGCTTGAAATCGCAACTCGCAAAAACATTCCGGCCGTGATGCTGACGGCCCATGCCTGGAGCCCGGATAACCTGGTGCGCTCCATTAAAAAAGGAGCGGTTTCTTATCTGCCGAAAGAAGAGCTGGCAAACATAACTGAATATTTGAATGATGTTTTGGCGGCTAAAAAGGAAGGGCGCGATCCGTGGGCATCCTGGCACGAACGTTTACCGACTTCGTATTTCGAGCGGCGTTGGGGCGCTGCCTGGAAAGACACCGACCGGCAGTTCTGGGAAACATTTAAAGCCGGTCTAAAAGCCAAGCGCGCCGCCGCCAAAAAAAAAGACTAAGAAGACTGCCTACAGATACAGCATTTAAAGGGAGGAAAGTTGTGAAACCGATCCGTTATCAGAAAAAAATGGTGGACGAATTTTTAAATGACGGCTACTGGACCCAGGAGCTTTTTTATGATTTTTGGGACCGGAATGCACGCGAATACGGGGACCAGGAAGCGCTGGTGGATTCCAAATATCGCGTTACCTGGGCGGAAGCCAAACGTTTAGTGGACGGAATTGCGTCTACCTGGGTTCAAATGGGCATCCCCCGCTTTGCGCGCATTATTATTCAATCACCCAACAGTGTTTACGGCTTTCTGGCGAGAATCGCCGCCGAAAGAGCCGGGCTCATCTCTCTGACGGTTTATCCGTATCTGCGTCAGCGCGAACTGGAGTATATGGTGGAAAGAACCGAAGCCTCGGCGGTGGTCATTCCCCACGAATACCGCAAGTTCGATTATCTGGAGATGTACAAGGAGCTGCAACAACGGTTTCCGTACCTAAAGCACATTTTTCTTTTTGATGACACGGTACCGGATTCAGCCCCCGAGAACACCTATTCACTGACCCAGTTGGCACAGGCGGCTGCTGAAAAACCCGTCGATGAAAATATGCTCAAGGAAAGACGATTGGATCCGATCTGGAATGTGGCGCTGCTGACCACC
This sequence comes from Desulfobacterales bacterium, assembly GCA_050116835.1. GTDB lineage: Bacteria > Desulfobacterota > Desulfobacteria > Desulfobacterales > JAHEIW01 > JAHEIW01. The sequence continues at coordinate 13,355 of JASFNW010000076.1, read as the reverse complement.
ACATCGGGCACGACCGGACTGCCGAAGCTGGTGGAGTGGCCCACCGCTCCGCGCGTGTGTACGTCCAAGGGTCGTGTCAGCATCTGGGGTCTTAGCAACACGGATATCACCATGGCCATTGCGCCGCATGCCGGTGGGGCTGCCGGCACCCTGACCTATTTTGCCGCCCCTCTGGCCGGCGCCAAGACAGTCATGCTGGAAGAATTTGTACCGGAAGACGCCCTGGCCCTGATCGAAAAAGAAAAGGCCACCGCAATCGGTGTGGTCCCCACGCATCTGGTACGCATGCTGGAATCCGACACCTCCAAATATGACCTCAGCTCGCTGCGCTTTATCCGCTCCGCCGGGGGGTATCTTTCACCTCAAATAGCCGAAGAAGCCGAGGAGGCCTTCGGTGCGGTCATCACCAGCGACCTGGGCACCCAGGACATGGGCTCTGTTTCCGGATGCCGGGTTGAAGACAGCAAGGACCTGCGCCGCCGAACGGTTGGGCGCATGCTGCCCGGCAACAAGGTTATCCTAAAGGACGAAGACGGCAATGAAGTCCCGGACGGCGAGCCCGGCATCCTGTATTTCAGAGGCCCTCATGCCCCTGCAGGCTATTATCGCGACGAAGAGCTGACCGCCACGGTGTTCGATCCGGATGGGTGGACGACCACCGGCGACATCGTCAAATTCGACCAGGAGTGTCTATGGATATTGGGCCGCGCCAAGGATATGATCATCCGCGGCGGGCAGAATATTTATCCGGCCGAAATCGAGGGCTTGCTCAATGACCATCCCAAAGTCGCATCCGTTGCCGTCGTCGGTTATCCGGACCGGGAAATGGGCGAACGGGCCTGCGCCTACGTCATCCCCAAAGCCGGCCAGGATTTTACCTTCGATGAAATGGTGCAGTTTTTGAAAAACAAGCAGCTGGCGATGTTCAAACTGCCGGAACGCCTGGAAGTGGTTTCGGAATTTCCGGCGGTCGGCGATTCGGGCAAGGTCAATAAGGAGACCTTGAAAAAAATGATAGCGGAAAAGGTGAAGCAGGAAAGTAGTTAAGCTGAATTAGCCTCACGCAAAGCCGCAAAGTCGCAAAGAAGATTTTAAAATCGATTTTTTCAATAAGCGGTTTTGCGTGAGTCATACGACAAAAAACTGATGAAAAAGACCGTATTGATCATATCGACCCTGGATACCAAAGGGTTGGAAACCCATTATCTGGTGGAAAAATTACAGGGACTCGGTCTCAAAACACTGTTGATGGATATTTCCATGCGGGGCAATGCGCCATCCAGTGCAGACATCCCACCGCAGCGTGTCGCAGAGGCCGGTGGCAGCAGTTTTGCGGAAATCCGCACCTCCCGCAACCGTTCACAGATTACCAATACGATGATGGCAGGCGCCGCAAGCATTGCAGCGGACCTGCTCTCTGAAAACAAATTGGACGGAGTGATGGCCATCGGCGGCTCGACCGGCACGCTGATGGCCACCGAGGTGATGCGCTCGCTGCCCTTTGGCATCCCCAAACAAATGATTTCATCTACGGCGGCTTTGCCGGGGCTTGCCACCCGCTATATCGGAACCGGCGATATCGCCCTCTTCCATTCGGTCATCGAAATATCCGGCGTCAGCAATTTACTCAAAAATGTCATGGATCGCGCCGCCGAATCCCTGGCCGGGATGGTGCTGGGTAAAATCACATCAGTCAAAACCGGTGACGGCAAGGCCATTGCCTTGACCATGCTGGGGCCCTGTGAAAAATGTGCCAGCACCGTTCGCGCCGGCCTTGAAGAAAAAGGGTTTCAGGTCATCGGATTCTCGGCCGCCGGTATTGGCGACCGGGCCATGGAAGACATGATTGCCAATGGTTTTTTCCAGGGGGTTGTTGATCTGGCGCCGGGTGGTGTCGGCGAACATCTGTACGGATTTATGCGCGATGCCGGCCCCCATCGCCTTGAGACTGCCGGCAAGGCCGGTATCCCGCAGATCATATCAACCTGCAGTGTCAATCACATGACGCCGGCCAAATCCAAGTATAAGCCCGAATATCATGAGCGCCGTAAGTACGATCTGGACAAATTCAGAACCTGGATTCGTTTATCCAAAGCCGAGCTCAAAGAGGTTGCCGCTGTATTCGCCGCCAAGCTCAATCAAGCGACCGGCCCGGTAAGCGTCGTTATACCGCAAAATGGTTGGTCTTCGGTGGACAGCCCGGAAAACCCAACCTACGATCCGCAAGAAGACCGCGAATTTGTCGATACGCTGCGCCAACAGTTGAAGCCCGATATCGGCATTGTCGAAATTCCGGCCAATATGGAAGACCCGGCCTTTGCGCAGGCGGTTGTCAGAGCCGCACTGGAGATCTTTTAAATGGCAACCCGAGAATTTACGGTACACACTGAGGAAGATGCGTATAATCTTTCCGCCAGCGTCAGATTGATCGGCGCTGATGTGCTGGTCGCCATCTGGGGTGGAGAAAAGCCCCACATCGGTGCTGTGGCGGTGGCCCAGCCCCGCCCGAGCCTCAGAGATCCTCAAGTGACCAGTGCCAGCTCATCGGTTATCTGCCTGATTGGACACAAAGAGGACGAACTGGCCAAGGCAACGGCCGAAATACTGGCCGCCACGCTTGAAACCCAGGTGGTCGTCACAGCCGGCATACATTGGGACGATCTGTCGCCGGAAGCCATCCAGCAGGTTATCCGGCACAGTGAAATTCTGGTGGATATGATTTTGGCCCGGCTTGTAAGCCAAACATAATCTCATTTATCGATTTCATAGCTAAACTTAAATCTATTCGCTTTTCATCCAAAATCATTTATAAAAAAAATTCAAACACTATTGAAAATAACGATACCAACCTAATGAGGCGTTTATGACTAGAAGAATCGTTGTCGGCATATCCGGTGCCAGCGGGGTGACCTATGGCGTCCGCCTGCTGGAGTTGCTCAGAGAAACGGATTTCGAAACGCATTTGATTATTTCAAAGGCCGGTCGGCTCAATATTGAAATCGAAACGGACTATCAGCCGGATGCGGTCGAGGCCATGGCGGATTTTGTATACGACCACAAGGATATGGCCGCATCGTTGTCAAGCGGGTCATTTTTGACCGAAGGGATGGTGGTCGTTCCCTGCACGATTAAATCGCTTTCGGGCATTGCCCATTCCTATAATGAAAACCTCTTGGTTCGGGCGGCAGACGTCACTTTGAAAGAAAAGCGAAAACTGGTGCTGGTCGTCCGGGAAACACCGCTGCACGTAGGTCACCTCCGTCTGATGATGCTGGCGGCTGAAATGGGGGCACACCTGCTGCCACCGGTGCCGTCATTTTACCACCAGCCCAAAACACTCGAGGACATCATCGATCAGACCATCGGCAAAGTATTTGACTATATGGGCATCGAGCACGATCTGTTCAAGCGCTGGGGAGAAAAAAAGAAGACCGGAAAACCCCGTCAGAAGAATACGCGAATTTTGCTCGCGCAAAAGAAATGATCCAATTTTTTGTCATTGAATGACATCTGATCTTATCGGTATCTTTCACGCCAAATTCAAGTTATAACTTATCAGCGATATGACCGATGCTGTCCGTAATCTGTTTTATAAATCTTTTGCGCGCTTTGTTGGTAACCAAAAGCTCATTGTAATGTTTGCTGTTTTTAATGGCCACAGCCACCATGCCGGCGGCCAGGTTCAGTAATTCAAGATCGTCAGTTGTGTAAAGTCGCCTGTTTTCTTGTTTAACGATTGAAGGGTACCTATACAATGCTCCTTTGAATCAAGTAAAGGCGTACAGATTAGATTGCGCGTGTGAAAACCGGTCAATTCATCTACCGCTTTATAAAAACGGCTGTCTTCATATACATTATCAACGACTGCAGGCTTGCGGTTTACAAATACCCATCCAGCGACACCACATGATCTGGGAATGGAAATTTCATTTTTATCAAGATCCAAAGATGAAAAGATGGCAAGTTGTTCATTCTAATGTTGGAATAAAAATATCGATGATCTTTCAGAATCCATAAATTCATTGAGGTGGTACATGGAAACTGAAAGCATCGTATCTATTTTGCTTTCCAGGTCAAAAAGCTGTGACAGTTCCTTTGCCAGACGATAAGACCGAGTCCTTCTTTCTCCCATTATTCTTTCCTCGCCGCAATAGTTTCAAAACAAAGATTTGTGATCTGCTAAGACATCAAAACATTTTAATAACGCTAAAAACTTCTATAGGTTGGAGGTATCAAATGTTTGAGTATTGCAAAAATGGTTGTGATATTATGATTTAACCTATCCATTGCATTATTGATTGCATGTTTCACCATTCACCGTTCGTGATTGGCCAATTGTTTTTTCAACAGGTAATAAACGAATCGGGCTGGATGTGAAGAGCCCGGAGAAAGAAATAGTTTCAGGAGACCGCTCTGCCGCATCTTGTTCAGGATGCGAAGGTACTGGCGCTTTGAGTAGAATTCTTTAGCCAACCTAAGCCGCAATTGCTTGAGTTCTTCTATAGAACAATGGTCCGAATAGACTTTTCCGGTTGACGTAATATGGTAATTCGGGTTTTGCGCAACTATTTTGTCTAAACCAGAATAGGGGCTGTTTCGCAGTAAAGTAAGATTCACGGTGTCTAATCCCAACTCACGGGCAAAGGGCACTATCTGTTCCATCTCAGTGACGCTCTCTCCAATATTGCCCACAATGAAATAACCGTGCAGTAACATGGAGCTGTCACGCAGCACTTCAAAGTATTCGCGTATCTTGGCAGTATTGAAGCCCTTGCGCATGGAGCGTAGGGTCTTATCATGGGCCGATTCGATACCCAGCAGCAACATCGCAAATCCCGTCAGTTCCATCTTGCGAATCACATCCGGGCGCCGGGCAATCTCCAGCCGTGCGTTAATAACGTATTTCTTGCGAATACCACGGTCACTAATCAGATCGCAAATACGCTCAACACGATCCATATTATGGGTAAAGATTTCATCGGTAAAACCCACTATCGGCGCTTGAATTTGAGCAAGCTCCTCTACGATGGACTCGGGTGAACGACCCGACCAGTTCCGCTTCTCACCCCAAGGATTGAAATTGAAAGAACAGAAGGTGCAGTTAAATGGGCAGCCACGCGAAGCAGAAAACATATCCAATTCCACCCCAGTGCTAATATTTTGCAGTTCTATTTCATAGGTGTACCGCCGAAGACTTCGGTTGGGATATAGCTGATCTTTTAATGGCCCCAACTTGCGGACGGGATTGTGGCTAATGCCGCCCCCATTGCGAAAACTTAATCCGGCAATGTTTTCAAATGGCACACCCTTACAAAGGTCTTCCATCACCTCTTCTCCGTCTCCGCGAACAACAGCATCAACATTTGGGCAGCTTGTGAGCCATCCTTCGGGATCCTCTGTCGCATGTCGACCACCAATTATGGTGAGAATATCCGGCGGTACGGACATAATTTCCTCACGCACGAATTCGACGCGCCGTTGCCAATTGACCGAAAAACAGACCATGTCAGTTTCTGGATGAAAAAAATCAAGGGTGCGTTTAGAATCGTAACGCAGATCGATAATATCCAATGCCTTGGTATACGGCTCGATCGCCTTTGAGATAAATTCAAGACCTAAGGGTGGAATGAAGCGAAATTTTTTTAAGTCTTTCCGATAGGGATAAACACAAAGCGCGTGTTGAAACACAAATCTTTCCTTTACATATCAAACAAATAAATAAAATATTATATTTCAGTTCCTTAAAAAATCTGTTTGGGAGTAATTTTATAACTCTACTAGAAGTGATTTCTTAAGAGGCTAAAAATAATATCACATGAATTCGCTGGTAAGATGAATATTATCTAAAACATGCTATATAATATAGATTGAAGTGTAAGTAAATGGTATTATCAGATATGCATGAAATCTCGGAGAGGGGAGAGGCCTAAGCTTGGTAACGAAAATATAGAAGATTTTTGGGTTTATAGGCTATAAATTTTGGTAAAAAAACCAAATATCACCGATCTGGTGATAAATTGAGAGAAACATAAATATCGCGATTTTACTGATATGCATAAATATCACAGCATTTATATAATCTCAAAAACTTTGATCATTTGGAGAAATCGCAAATTTTTCAGCTTGAATATATTTTGGTTAAGCAGATGATATCTGCAATTGAAACTCACCTGCAATTAGTAATCACAGTTCGTAATTTTTGACTTAAGCCGAATAGTGTTTTAGTGCATCGTTAATAGGCGATTCGTTAACTGTACCAGAGCAAACTATGCCATATGCTAGTTTATACATTTTAAGTAAACTTCTGTGACCTTTTTAAAAATTCCTGTCCAGGTATAGGCATCAAGTTTATCCTGAACTGGCGATAAGTCAATTTGTGCACAACTGGACGCAGCATCAATCTGCTGCTGAAGGCCTTTTCTCAGGTTTTGCTCAAATAAAAGCTCATCTTCTTTGTATGGATGATCAATGTAGCGTAAACGTGGCATAGGGACTAAAGTGATAAATTCTGTAATTGAGTTGCCGATGATCTCATTTGTTCCGGGAAGATCGGTCGCCAAAACCCGGCATCCGCTGGCCAGACCTTCTAAGATAACTAAGGGCAACCCTTCAAAAAAAGACGGCAATACCAAAATGTGACACTGCCTGAAAATATCAGCCAGGTCTTCCTGGGAAAGTGCACCGTGGACATGGACCCTTCCCCCCAATTCTACTGCCAATCTAAGGCATTGCTCTTTTTCTTCTCCACTGCTGCTGCCTACAAGATGCAGTTGCCATGGTGGAAATTTAATTAACCGCAATGCACGTAAAAACCAGGGGACACCTTTAGCATTGCTCAACTTTCCGGCATATACCAGCTTCACCGGATTTGGGTTCGGTTTTGAGTCTGCATAAAAAAGTCTGTCGTTATAACCGGCACCTGCGATAATAATTTGTTCAGGAGCCAGGTTATACAGGCGAACAATTTCATTTTTCTGAGCTTGGCTTAAGGCCATTTTAAAATCAATTTTCCGGCATCCTTCTAGAACCATTTCCTGCAGGTGGGTACAATTCTGAAATTGTCGTAAATCTGAACCATGACAGGTTGTTACCATAGGAATGTTTGGGAAGAGTTGGCGATTTAGCGAACTGACAATCCACAGATGATGGCCATGAATGACATCCGGCTTGTACCTTTCAACAGCTTTTTGGAGTACTCTGGAAAAAGCAGTTTTATATTCGTGAAGGTTTTCTTCGGACAGATCGCAAAATCTGCTGCTTTCATATGGCATCACATCGCTCATACCAGGGATACGGTAAGAGACATCGGCATTATGAAAATTTACGAACATTGATCTGTCCTGTGCAATACAAACCGTGTCATCACAAACACTGGAACAGAGACCAGCAACCAGGAAATTATCGAAGCCACATTTAGTTGCTTCCCTGATCATAGCCTGAACATATATTCCGCTGCCTGTTGAATCCGGCCTCTGGCTCAGCGCATGAAGTATTTTCAATTTATTAAATTTAGCCATAGACTTTTCTAATTATGATAATGATTCATAAAGCTAACCAACTATTATTGATTTCTGGATATCATCTCATTTTAGATTTCCTGGAGTCAAAATAATAATCATGTCTCGTTAGTGACGCATTGAAAAATACGAAAGATAAAAGCGTCTGTCCAAATCGCTGAAATATCAATATATCATAATTTGAGCCGAAGTGCAGATTTATGGACGAAAGCACCAAAATTAAACCCACCAAAACACGGGCTCTCCTATTTAAAGGTAAAAATAAGCCTGATCCGATTATTTACAGATTTTTAGAGAGGAGGATGTTTGGATAGAGACGCCTGGTCTTTAGATTTGTGATATAAAACGAGTATCGCAATATTTTTCAAGGTTTAAAAGCCGGTGTATGTTGGAGTGAACACAACTTTTGAAAGGCAGTTTTATCTACCACCAAGCGGCATAAACCTAAAAGATGATTCTCATGTGATCAGTTTACAGCATGTAATTTTTAAGGATAGCATATTTTACAGATGCATAACATATCCATAAAAATTGAGAATTGGCGGTTGAGGCATGCAACATATATTTTTAGGCAAGCCCAAATTGATTACATTACTCGAAACTAAATGAGTGTATGCACCTCAAGTAACTATTGTGCGGTTATGAGACCTGGGTTAACTGCAATGTTAAATGGCAGTTGATTCGCTGGTGGTTATCATGTATCCATATAATATTATGAATAATTTAAATTATATTGATAGCTGTAGGTTTCTCAATGTTTATGGTGGCAGCTATTTCCTGCTTCTGAATATGACTTTGATGTAATTCCTCAAGATTCAAAGTAAAGATTTATACAGTAAGCAAGAGGGCGCAGCGATTAAATACAAAAGAAGGAGATACTTCTTATGGGACTTACTGAAATCTATCAGAAAGGGCAAAAGATTCTTGGGGAAAAAAAGTTCGGATGGGTGTTGGATGCTGTTGAAACTGGCTTTATTTCCAAACATGACCGGCGTATCCTCGACCGGTATACATTCCGACCCCGATACATCGACGGCGTGGTGCCCAAAACAGCCTGCAGTATCCTTGGAGTTGAGTTGGAAACTCCGGTGATTATGTCTGCCATGACCATGCCAATTCCAGCGATAACGGATAACGGTCTAACAGATGTTGCCCAAGCCCTTAAAGATGCTGGCAGCCTCATGTGGACAGGCACCCCCATCCCAAAGAATTTAAAAGAATTAGTTGCAACCGGCGTTCCGATAGTAGCCAATGCCAAGCCTTTCAGTGATCGGAGCAAGGTGTTCAACGATTTGGAAGAGATACAAAAGGCAGGTGTTGCTTGGGTGGGAATTGAGACGGACGCCGGACAAGGAACCAAAATCCACGACAAGCTAGTGGCCAAGGACTGCGCTCCGCTTTCACTGGAAGAACTGAAAGACATCCGAAAAAAAGTTTCTTGTCCACTTATTTGCAAAGGGGTTTTGAGCACCATGGATGCTGAAAAATGTGTTGAATCGGGTGCCGACGGTATAGTTGTCTCAAACCACGGTGCCCATACTCTGGACTACTTACCCCATGCCCTGCAAGTAATGGATGAAATTGTTGAGACTATAGGGGATAAGGCGGTTCTGATTGCCGACGGAGGTTTTCGACGTGGCAGCGATGTAGTTAAAGGACTGGCCTTTGGAGCTTCGTTGATCGGCTTGGGTCGCCCGATCCTTTACGGCCTTGCCGCAGAAGGTCGAAAAGGTGTTTACAATCTCATCAATGAAATCACAGCGGAAATGAAACGAATTATGAGTTTGATCGGAGCCGAAGATCCCGGAATGCTTGAACGCAGCATGCTGATTGAAGATTCCTGATCCTATTAGTACTTATACCAGAACCCGCTATTCATGCCCAATTTTACACATCGTAATAATTTATGATTGAGCAATGTAGTATGCAATAGTTTGGTGATATTTTATACCGCTTGTCATTAAAATGTTCCGAAAAAAGGATGGCGGCATAAGTGTTGTCGCAAAAAAACGTTCTGCAATCGGAACGTTTTTTTGACAACGACTATAAAACTGTGGGAGTAGGCACGATTTACAGAATTTTAGCAAGGCAAATTTTTTGTAGATTTGTCATTACGCAATCTACAATTTGAAAAATTATTATGATATTGGCTTCATACGTGCAAAATTGCCAAACTGCATGTATTTTCAATTTATCAACACTTGGCTGATATCTGGTTTTTAAAATGAAATTTGAGCCTATCACAACCTACCCAAACCACTATACATATCAACATCTTGTGGTTTTAATACTTTTTTGATAATGTGCAAATTCATATGATGCGGGCTAAATCTGAACAAAACCGCCACTCTACTATTCCATTACGTCCGCTTCTATTTCAGTTTTCCAGTTTACAAAGTCTCACTATTCTTGAGTTCAACGAAAATTAATAATGCAGGAATATCTCATTTTGGGCAAATGGAACTTGAGGCCTCTATAAATGTGATACTTATTTAAAATGAAAGTGCTGGGTCGGTATATCAAAATTGGTGTAAACCAAAATCCATTGAATGGAGATGAAAATGGCTTCTGATCTTACCCGGAGAAAATTCCTTAAATGCTCTGGGCTGGTGATCTTCTCACTGGGACCCGGTTATTATGTTATGGCTGGTACCACTGGAGGGAAAAAAATTCCACCTTCCCAGGGTTACCTAATTGTGGATGCCCAAAAGTGCCAAGGATGCCTTAGCTGTATGCTGGCCTGCTCCCTTGTCCATGAAGGTCGGGAGAATTTGTCCCTTTCCCGGATTCAGGTGTGCCAGAACCCCTTCGCAAATTTCCCATATGACCTTGGCCTTTTTCAATGCCGGCAATGCACGGACCCTGCGTGCGTAAAGGCATGTCCCGAGGGTGCCCTGAAAGCCGATGCCGGTAAGGGAGGGGTGCGCCGGGTAGACATGGACAAATGCACGGGCTGCGGTGCATGTGTAGAAGCCTGTCCTTATCATCCCAAACGGTTGATGGTCCAGCCTGATGCAGCATCCGTTTATGGGGCAGTAAGCCGCAAGTGCGATCTCTGTGCACAGGCTCCTTTCCACTGGGATGAATCCGGAGGTGGTCCGGAGGGTAAGCAGGCCTGTGTCGAAGTCTGCCCGGTGAGTGCCATTTCGTTTACCCGGGATATCCCCGTGCAAACAGGTGATGCTGGATACCAGGTAAACCTGCGGGGCGATGCCTGGCTCAGCCTGGGATATGGGGACATCAATACAGGAGAATGAGAATGGACGGGTATGCAGGAAAAATTTTAAGCATTGATTTAAGCAGTCGTAGCATCACCGCACTCCCCACGATCGAATACGAAGGCTGGGTGGGGGGCCACGGGATGGGATCAGCCCTGTTTTTTGATCGGGTAAAGGACAAAACGATTGACGGCTTTCACCCGGAAAACCTAATTACTCTCATGGCCTCTCCTCTGAGCGGTACCCTGGTCCCGTCCGGGGCCGCGCGCACTGAGGTCCAGGGTATCGGTGTTCAGTCATTGCCCATCGGCTGGTTTACCAGGAGCAATTTCGGAGGTCGATTCGCAGCCATGCTCAGATACGCCGGGTGGGACGGAATCGTGATTCAGGGAAAAGCCGACAGCCAGGTCTGGATCGACATCCGGGATCAAGTTGTGAAAATCCAGGAATGCGAACCTCTCAAACTCTGGGGAACAACAACCTGGGAATGCCAGCAAATCATATGGGAAGTGGTGGTCGGCAAAGGAGCCTACAAAGACTGGTTCCGCATTAATAAAAAGACAAGCATGTCAGACGAGTATGCTACCACCCAGCGGCCGGCGGTGCTGGCTGTGGGGCCGGCCGGAGAGAATCTGGGGCGCATGGCCTGTCTCCTGCACGATGCCGGAAATGCAGCCGGGCAGGGAGGGTTTGGCGCTGTGTTCGGCGCAAAAGGGCTCAAGGCCGTGAGCGTCCTGGGTACGGGCAGCATCAAGGTGCATGACCCAAAGGCATTATTGGCATCCCGTATCTGGCTTAAAAATAACTACAGTTTCGACTTGGCGAACCTGAAGTTCAGACATTTTAACTTTGGATTCCAAAGCCCACCTTCACCCATGACCCTGTACAGCGGGGGCCGACCAAAGGGAGCCCATCGGCCACAGGGTTGCGTAGGTTGCACAGCCGGTTGCCGGGGTCGGTACAGCGATGGTATCGGCAACGAGGCGATCTGCTTTAACTCCTTGTTTTACATGTACGGCAAGGACTTGATTACACAGCGAAAAGCTGCCGATCTCATCAACCAATACGGCCTGAATGCCGCAGAAATGTTTTTCGGTGAGATGTATCTTAAATCCTTGCACTCGGAGGGAGTGCTGGGGCCCGGAAGGACCATTGACTGCCCGCTGGATTTTGACCGCTACGGGGATCTGGCTTATGCAGAGCAATTGATAAAAGCCGTATCCTATCGCAATGACGGAAATGGTAATCCCCACGCTTTTGGCAACGTTTTGGCCGAAGGGTTTGTTCGCGCGGCCGAGGCCTGGGGTCGGCTTTCGGGAGATAAATCGGATTTGAAAACTGGCAGGCTGCCATTTCCTAACTGGGGTCTGCCTCGACACAAACTGGAACGGTCACAACTGGACTGGGCCTACGGCACCATCCTTGGGGACCGTGATATCAATGAGCACTGCTTTGACCTGCTACGAGCCTTTCCCACGGCGTACAAGCGCAGAAATATGCCGCTGCCGCCGGCTCGGGACGTAGTCAAGATCATCACCGACAAGATGGCCCCTTACCAAGGGGATCTAAAGATGCTCGATTTCTCCACCGAAAATATGTACTCGGACCACATTATCAAACTGGTAACCTGGCACCGGTATTATACCCGTTTCTGGAAACAGTCGGCCCTGCTTTGCGATTTCAGATGGCCGGATTTCCTCAATTTGTACAGCCCAGATGGGTCTGGGGCCACCGGTCTGGCCGAACCAAGATTTTTCAATAATGTGACAGGTAAAAAACTTTCATATCTGGACGGTATCCTTTTGGGGAAGCGAATCTGGAATCTGGACCAGGCGCTATGGACCCTTCAGGGCCGCCACAGGGACATGGTAACGTTTGCCGATTATCTTTATACGCAGGACGGATGGGACGGATCGCCGGAATATATGCCGGGCATCCGTGATGGGAAATGGGATTATGTGGTAACCAGCGGCCGCCATTTCGATAAGAACAAATTTGAAGACTTTAAAACTCGGTTTTACCGATTCCAGGGATGGGATTCGGGCACAGGCTGGCCCACCCGTCCAGCCCTGGAATCTATGGGTCTTAAAGCGGTTGCTGATGAACTGGAAAAACATGAAAGGCTAGGCACCTAACACCGCAGGTCGAAATCGTGAGTCCAGGCGCTGTAATCAAACCAAAGCTAAATATCAGTTGGGCGTCAAGATATTGTGGTCGTTAATTTGGAGCCTAAATACGGGATAGCGATTGTATATCATACCCAAAATATTCATCAGTAAATCTGATATTGTCCAACGTACTACTACCCTGCTATCTTCATTGACCATTGGGATATTGTTTTCATATCTCAGATGCAAAACTCCACTGTCTAAGGTACTCTCCGAAGGTTTATATTAGCCATACGAAACCCCTGCAACATAATTAAACTGGCAACATAACGGCTATGCTTACACATGCCGACACACTGCGAAAAATTTGGGATAGTATTATGATACCTGTGATTTAACGGAATTGGGGAGTCGAGTAGACCGAGAGAGCTTCCCCCTCAGCCCCTCACAGAATCGGACATGAACCTCTCGATTCATCCGGCTCTTATCGACCGGCCGATTGTCTTACCAGT
>JASFNW010000075.1:0-23830 GCA_050116835.1 Desulfobacterales bacterium | reverse complement strand
CCTTTACTATCACCCCGCCAATCCGCACTTTATCTAATTCTCTATTATTTTAAAAGTTCTTACCATCTTTTATTCAATTAAACCCGGCGTAAAAATAGTAACATTCAGGATGATTTTTGCGTTGCGACAGCGGAACACCGCTAGAACTACCTAAACAATTATACCGTATATATTCAGAGTGATAGGATTTTTACCATTATATAATGGTGGTGTTGGTATCGTAATTGCTCAAATCAAGAAGTTAATGAAAGCACTACAGCATGCATCGACGGAAAACTGAAAACCCTGAGAGCAAAGCGGCTGGATCTCAAAAGAAATTGGAAGGTAGGTACGCCAATTATTTCAAAGTAGGCTACAATGCCTTCGAATTTGTATTCGATTTCGGACAATATTATCCGGAAACCGACGAGGCGGAGCTATACACGAGAATAATTACAAATCCGTCATACGCCAAAATCTTTTTTGAAACCTTCAAAGAATCTATTGACCGTTATGAAGAGGTTTTCGGCGGGATAAATAAAAAAAATGAAGGCAAATGCGGCGATTAAAAAAGTCGTGAACTGATACATAAACAAACATTTTAAAAATAGCTTTTCAACGATAAAAATTTTTGAAGATCTTGAAAAAGAAGCAATAATTTACAGCTAAACCTTGTAGTCAAATATACTCCCTCGAACCGCAGCCAATGGATTTATCTATGAGTTTTTTTTCTGAGAGACCATTACACCCATACAAGTAATTGCCGTAGAATAAGAAAAAGTGAAATACGTTCTTAGATTACCTTTTTTGTGTCTCATCTCCATCGTATGCGTGCCGCTATTGCCCGCTATTTGCCAGAAAGCGTCGGCTTGGAGTGGCAAGCGCATCGATGGGACCGAAATCAGTGAAAATGAGCTCAATCTGGTTCTTCAAGAGCATAAGAAATGGATCGATAAAAACCCTCGGTGTCGGTAAGCGTATATTTAACCGAAGAAAAAAAAGCCTGCTGGCCGGATGGCTATCCGAAAAAGGCTCGTGCCCGAAAACGGGCATGTCAAAGACCCATTATTTATGAAAAGCTTGATTCTTATGATTTCGGTAAACCTATTTACACCAGTGTGCCACCGGAATGCCTCCCCCTGGGTAACTTGGCCGAAAAAATAAAGCAGGCAACTGAGGAATGCCCGGTTGAAAAATATTGTACGGATCCGGAGCGACGCAAAGCGATCATTCTGGTTTTTGATTTCCAGATGAAGAATCCCCAGGGACACGAGGTGAAGTTTATCCGGGAAATCCCTCAGGACCTGGAACAGTATTTTGAAATGGACCCGTATAAGGGCACCTATGTTGCCGAAGGGACTCTGGATGTAGGCGGTCACTGGATTAATCACCAACGAGCGGATCTATTTTTGCCGGAGTATGGTGTTGAATGAACACTGGAAGTGGATGGAAATTTTTATGAAATCGGCACCCGAAAAGGGGTTAAAGTAAATGAAACCGGTGAATGGAAATGTGAACCGGATAATTGAACCAAGCGTTCACTACGGCAAATTTGCCAACAATCCGCTTTGACCCTGGCTAGCACCGCTGCCCTTTACCGCAACGCCGCCCGCATCTATTCTTCCAGTGATTATGGGTACGCCCCCCTTTGAAGCAAAGGGTCAAGATAAACTAAACGATCGACGCTGTCATGCATAAACCCTATACCATACTGGTTGTAGATCCGGATGAGAGATCCTACAAAACCTTTGACTCTGTTTTAGGCATCAAAAACCGCGTGCTGTTTGTTCCGAACGGAAAGACAGCCCTTGATCTTCCGGACTCACAAGCCATAGATATGGCTTTTATTTCCCATATACTCAACAGAACCAGCGGAATTGAGCTTTTGGAATCCTTTAAGCAGCGATATCCTTCAATACCGGTAATTCTGATCGCAGAACAACCCAAAGTCGACGACGTCATCAGCGCATATCGCTCTGGAGCGCGAGAATTACTCCTAAAGCCGATCGACGAAGATGAGCTTGTCGCAATTACCACAAAGATATCTGGTTTTGTATCATACCAAAAGCCCAAACGTCGGTGGTTTTTCCCAGTTAAAAAAAGGATTCGCACAAATGATTCTGCAAAAAATAATTGTGCAAATCAAAAGCAGACCTCCCAGAATGGAGAACACATGAACGGTGTAACGGTGGTGGAATATGAAAATAGTCAGGCCAAAGAATCCACTCCCATGGCAAATGTTGTCAATAATCAACTAAAGCATGATGCACCCTTAAAATCCGCGCAACTGGATGCAGAAACTCATACTCTATCACAGAAAGACTTGGCTCATCCACTGATCGAAGCATTTTTTTTCGGCCCTTTTCGTGTTTTGGTCAACAACCAGTCCATCGAGAATTGGCCGAGTAAAAAGGGCAAATCCATATTTGCCTACCTGCTTTTACATCATAAAAGGAAGGTATTCAGAGATGTCTTAATGGATCTTTTATGGCAGAAATCCAGTCCGGATTCTGCGCGCAACTGTTTGAATGTATCGATTCACGGACTGCGGCGTGCATTGCAGGATATCGATCCTCATAACGACTATATTTTGTTTAAAGATGAATGTTACTATTTCAACCCGGAACTTGAAATTCGTTTAGATGTGGATGCATTCAGATCGATCTGGCGCAAGGCCCGAAGCACTGAGCACAGGGTAAATCTACCCGCAGCGGTATCGGAATATGAACGGGCGCTGACCTTATATCGAGGGGATTTTTTGGAAGATGAACTCTATGACGGCTGGTCATCGTTGGACAAGGAAAATTTAAAGGAGGTATATTTAGTCATTTTAGACAAAATCAGCGAAAACCTTATGCATCAAAATGACCATCGCAAAGCGATACGTGTGTGTGAACAAATTTTAGAAAAAGATAATTGTCGTGAAGACATCTATCGGCGCTTAATGGTCTGCTATTATCGCGCCGGACAAAGAGATAAGTCACTAAGGCTATTCCGAAAATGCACAAGAGTGTTGAAGGATGAGCTGGAGGTAAAACTGTCGACCTCAACAATTGAGCTATACAAAAAAATTAGAGAAAACGAGCTTTAGCTTTCTCATGTCGAATCATTAGGTCAAGGAAAAAATGGATTTCTACTTCGGCATAAATTCTAAAATACGCCATTTAATCAAAATAATTCACAATTAAGTGAAGAATAATTTCAGTTTAATTTCCGTTTAAATTTGTATCTTTATGTTCATGCAGGTTCGTTAAAGTATTTTTAACACTCGGGGGATTTCTTTACTTGGAATTATTTTTTTTGATTGCCCGAACCTATTCCAGTTAAGGATGTCCAAATTAAGGAGGTGCATTATGCCATTGTCTTCATTTGTTAACCCACTTCCGGACCTGCGCGTTCGTCATCTTTTGCAGTTTGATTATCCGGCAGATTATCATGCTCCCCGCTGTCTGCCGAATATCAATGTCGAGGCGCCTGGAGCGGAAGCAATTTATGGGCTTCTGGGTACGCCCCCAAAAGAGCAGGGCCACCCCTGTATCAGGGAGCAACGTCCCGAAGCGGAGGATCCACGTATCCGGCCTTACCAAGACCAGGTACTGGACATTGATCGGCCGATCCAAATCAATCACACCGGCCGCTTAAGTGGTTCATTTGTCAAGTATATTGCCCACGACCCATATTTTTCCGTGGTTAAAATGTATGTGGATCCAGTGGCTCCTGCTGGCAGTCCGCCGATTCGCTTAAGTCAGAACCAGGAAAAATTGAAACCACAGGCACAAGCGCCGAATGTCTGGTACTGGAACGATCCTGCAACTCGAAATGAGCTGCTGTACACAGCACATGTCGTTATTCAAAATCCCAGGGCTGCCGGGCTAAGACCCGAACAGGTTTACAAACTGGTCTGTAAGTGGGAATTCTGGGATGAGAGTGGTCAGCGTAGAGAACGGATGCCTATATCAGGGTTTAACGAAGCTGTCGCGTTTGAGGTTATTGCAGCAACCGAAAACATGTAGATGGCGCGTGGTTAGTGCCATGGTTAAAGTGCGATCCTCATCTAACAGAGACCGGATTGTTTCTTGCGTACATCAACTGAGAACCTTGATTACATGGATGGGCCTATAGCATAGGCCCATCCACATCTGCCGTTTTGAAAATCGCCGGTCATCACAGACCCGTTCATGCGTTTTCGACCAAGGGATAATTGTCGGTTTAACAACGTGTTAGGGGAAAACAATAATGAGGTGTTCTTATGATTAAAAACAACAAAAAAGGCAATAACAGTTATAAACGTCTTACCAAGGTTCAATTACAGGAGGAATTTCTCTCCACGCGAGAAATTCTTGAGCAACGCGAAAAAGAACTTGAGGCGATGCAGGATTCGCTTAAGGAAAAAACCAAGCAAGTCAAGGAAATGCATCGAGAATTAGGTGAAATCAAGCGTGGTAAACAACGCACGCCAAAAGATCAGGCTATCCAAATGGAGAAGTTAAAAGCTGCCGAAGAACAAATGATCGCGCGCAACAGAGATCTCGAGAAAAAATTGAAAGAATCCAATCAAAGAAAACAATCCCTGACTAGAGAAAATAAAAGATTGAAGCAAAAAATTGAAAGCGTTACCAAGGAACTAAATGGCTCATCCATATTGGATTTTGAACTAACAGACGATGCTTCTGGAGAAAGGACAGCCTTTCATATCGATATCTATAAAAGACAGGAAAATAATTATCACGGAAAGATTATTCATGTGCTTAGCAAGGCAGAAGAAATATTTGAAGGTGTGAATGGAACTGCCATCTGTGAATTTATATTAAAGCACATTTCCGAAAAACACGAAGAGAAGGTTTTTGCTGC
This sequence comes from Desulfobacterales bacterium, assembly GCA_050116835.1. Classification (GTDB taxonomy): domain Bacteria; phylum Desulfobacterota; class Desulfobacteria; order Desulfobacterales; family JAHEIW01; genus JAHEIW01. The sequence continues at coordinate 19,000 of JASFNW010000075.1, read as the reverse complement.
TTACCCGATTACAGATCTCCAGGCTCCGGTGGAAGTGTTTGAAGAGATAAAATTTCAACAAAAAGAGCGCCTCGTTGATGCGCTGCAGCCATTAAGTGCCGGCCAGCAGTTTGCGGTCAATGCGCTCCTCAAATTTCCGGTGACTCCGAATGATGAAAATATGGATGTCGATAACACAGCGTATGCGATTCGCGTATTAGCGCTGGATGAGAGCGAGGAAAACGTTGTCGCCAGCAGCACGATTGCTGACCTACTCACGTCTGGCGTTACGCAATATGAGAGTAAAATCGATATGCCTGGCTTAGAGCCCGGGAAATATTTTCTAACGCTTCAGGCTCTGGCACCGTTTGCGAAAATAGAGGCAACTAAACGCCTTGAACTGAACGTAGAAGCTTAATTTAATTGCTCGGCAGATTCTTCGATCATTGGATCAACAAACGAACCCGAATGATGAATATTTATTCTTGAATTAAAAATTTGTAGATCGCCCGTTTTCCAATTATCCCAAAGTTCATAATCACATAATGGACAACGATGTATTATCCAATCGCCCTCACGGGTAGCCTGACAGGTGTGCTTATCCGTTACAGGGTCCACATCTAATTTCGCATGGTACATGATCAATTTCTCCCCTAGTTATTAGAGTTAATCCATTCGCAAACTATTCCGGCTCAATTGTTTGATTCAGGATTTCATGCAATCGATATGCCAGAAAATAAATGTGACTGGGATTTTTTTATAACCAATTGAAATTATTTATAAAATAAAAAAGATGTGCCGTGGCGAGCTTTAAGACCGGCTGATTGAAGCGAAATATGTGGGTGGTTTGACGTAATGAGGATAGTTTTTTACATGTTTTTATTGAATTAAATAAATATCATATAAAATTTAGCCTGTTAAACCATCATCTGTTGAATATATGACAATAATCTGACACCTGTTATCTGAAAGCATCCAATCGAGTTATTGTGACGGGATAAAACAAACGGTTACTTGGGAAAAACAAGTAACACTATTTGGACAACCCCTCCGGGCCTATTATCTGAAGCACCATTTTGATATGGTGGAAAGGGGTTTTTTTGTTTTGTTTTCCTTTCATTGACAACTAAATGTCTTGTTTTAACGTCAAGCATTGTTTATTAGACATGAATTATGCTGAATAAGAATTAGAGTTCTCATGTCATTGCGAAAGGAGTCAGTTATGGCGCTTTATCCATGCAATTGCACTTTCGTTCCGCCGCAGGTTCTGGAAAATCTGGCACGGGCCGGTGTGGCCAATGCCAGAATGAGCATTCAGCAGAGTAAAATCAGCCGTAAAAAGCGTGCGGAAAAACACATCGATATGAAAGCCTTTATGGGTGCCAAAACCAGAGCCAAGGCCAAGCGCAAGGTTTATGACTGCCAGAATAAATGGGAGCAGCGTGTCAAATTGGTCCGGAGTGAAGGCAAACGGGCAACCGGTGACGAGGATGCCGATCGGGTTTACACGTATGCCGGCAATGTGCGGGATTACTTCAGTAAAGTGCTCAAGCGCAATTCGATTGACAATAAGGGGATGGATTTAATCCTCAATGTGCATTTCGGACAGGATTATATGAATGCCTTCTGGGACGGGGATGAAATGACCTTTGGTGACGGTGATGGTGAAATATTCATCAGTTTTACCCGGTCGCTGGAGGTTGTCGCCCATGAGCTGACGCATGGCGTCACCCAGTTTAGTGCTGATTTAGAATATTTCAGTCAGTCCGGGGCGTTGAACGAACATTTTTCAGATGTTTTCGGCAGTGCCATAACGCAACACGTCCGCAAACAGGATGCCGGCCAGGCGGACTGGCTGGTGGGCGATGAACTTATGGGGCCGGACCTCTACGGGGAGGCGCTGCGATCCATGCAGGCACCGGGCACAGCTTACGACAATAAACTTCTCGGCAAAGACCCGCAGCCGGCGCACATGAACGATTACTATACGGGCAATGATGACAACCAGGGGGTTCACATTAACAGCGGGATTCCCAATCGCGCATTCTATCTGGTCGCCATGGAAATCGGCACCGATAAGGCAACCCTTATCTGGTACCATGCACTCCAGAAGCTATGGACAACAGCCAAATTTAATGATGCTGTCGATGTCATTGTGGATTCGGCCAGAATCCTGACCCGAGAAAAACAGGTGCCCGTCGGTTCAACCCAGTGGGTCAGAGCGGCGTTCAGAGAAGTGGGGCTGCCGCACCTAACATAAATTCAGGGTTCAAAGGTTCAACGGTTAATATTTTGCCGGGAGGCTGTAAGGCGATAAGGCTGGAAAGCTCATAAGCGTTAGCACCTCCGAGATTGCAGACTTTCGGGCTTCCCAGCTTTCGAGCATCCCGGCATCCCAGCCTTTTCAGAAGCCGGTTGCCGGAAGCGAGAAGCCAGCGGCCAAGACGTTTAGAAGTGACACTCGAAGCCTGAACTGGACCCAATGGGAGGCGATCTTGTATATTGAGTATAAATGTTCCGGCGGATATGGCGGGTTGCGCCTGGCCTACCGATGCGAAACCGATACATTGTCGGCGGACGAGTCCAAAACAATCCTGGATTTGATAGATGCAGCCCGGGCTTGGGAGCTGGACCCAAAAGAAATTTCCGCCAAATCCCGCAACATACCCGATGATTTTGTCTGCCGGCTGACCCTTTCAACCGGTGAAATGAAAAATTCTTTGTCTTTTAACGAGCTGAGTGCGCCTGAGAACCTGCGTCGCCTGTCGGCATATCTTCGGAAGCTGGCCATTCGACAACAGGACCGGCATTGATTTCAGCGGCCTTTATCTTTTAGCGGGGACAAATTATCAGAAGCTGTGGTATAATCTTTGCAGATGTGTCATTAGATGTTTGGCATCAGCATTAATTCTCAAATCGATTCCAAGGACATAGAATGAATAAGCGAATTATCGTTGCGGGTGCTATAGTTGCCATCGTTGCCGTTGGCTATCTCACATATATCAATTTTAAGCCCGAACCCGACCCCTGTGCCAGCCTTTTTGATCAAACCACTGTCAGCCTTACCGAAAAAATCCATATTCTAAAGAAAAAGGGTGATACCCTTATAGACGGAGAGCAGTTTCAACAGCTTCTGGCGCAAGCGGAGCAACTAACCGCCGATCTCAAAACCTGTTGTATTTTATTTCAGGATGACAAAATTGTTTTCGATGAATTTTTAAAGTGCCAGGACGATTTCCGCCAATATGAGCAAAACATTGATCGACTGTCGCATCAGGTAGCCGAAACACAGATTGCCAGACAGCAACAACGCTATGATCTCGTGAATTCCAGACTTAGTAAAATTGAGCGCAACATAAAAGATCTGACAGCCATTTCAGAACAGTTTCAGAGTCGAATGAGATCATTCATAAGCCGTCAGTCTGAAGCCGCCCCGACGAAGCCGGTACGCGGCACCGATCAGACAGCGTCCACCGAGACAGAGCCCAATGATTCTTTTAACCAGGGCGTTGAGATTTCTTCCGGCGTTCTGACCGGCACGCTCTCCGGAGATGATCGGCTGGATTATTTCCGATTTGAACTGGATGCCGGTGATATTTTAAATCTGGATTTTACTGCCGGAGAGGACAGTGAGCTTTTAAAGGTCGCGCTACGGGATTTTGAGAGAAATGAGCTGTGGAACTCCGGTGAGACCGGACCCGGTATGACACGTTCAACGCGTATGCTGATGAACAATCTTTCCGGGGGGATCTATTATGCAGTGGTATATTCCGGAATCGGTCCTTATAGACTTGATCTTTTTATTGAAAGCCAGAACGATGCCGGATCGGGGGTAGATGCCGGCGACCGGATTACCAAAGCGCTTGCCATCACTCCAAACAGCTCCTTTCTGGGTGAAATGGGCGGGTTTGATGAAGAAGACTGGTACCGGTTTGACATTCCGGCCGGTCATATCCTTAAGCTGGCGTTCGGTCCGAGCGAAAACAGCGAGGCGATGAAATTTTCGCTAAGAAGTTTTGAGCATAGCGAAGTATGGTATTCGGGTGTCGTTTCGCCCGGAGAAACCAAGCTCAAGCGGGTGATGATGAACACGACATCCGGCGGGACGTATTATCTGGAAGCCTATTACGGCAACGGTCGCTACGGGTTTGATGTTTTTATCGAAAGGCAAAACGATGCGCTGTCCGGCACCGATGCAGGAGACAAAATGGCCGATGCACATAAAATTCTTCCGGGTCGTTCCTATTCTGGAGAATTGGGCGGATATGATGAAACTGACTGGTATCGATTTGACGTGCCGGCCGGCGGTATCCTCAAAATGTCGTTCACCAGCAACAAAGACAGCGGACCGACGCAATTTTCATTTCGCAATGTTGACGGCACCGAGATCTGGCGATCCGATGAAGTGCTGCCCGATATGACTGCCTCAACCCGTCTGATGACCAATAACACCACGGGGGGCATTTATTTTTTGGAAGCATTTGATGGCAGCGGAACCTACCATTTCGAAATCTTAACTGAACGTCAAAACGATGCCGGTCTCAGCGCAGATGCCGGTGACCGTATTGCCGAGGCCGTGACGATTGCGGCCGGGCGGCCGATTGCCGGGGAGCTCGGCGGTTTTGATGAACAAGACTGGTACACTTTTTCGGACCGTGAAGGCAAAACTATTTTGTTTTCAACAGCAGCGGACGGAGAGCCGCTAAAACTGTCAATCGGCGATGCTGCGCATCGCAAAGGGCTTTATACCGCAGAATTGACACCAGGCACAACAAAAAATTTCGAGGTTCCCCAAAACGTGCGGCCACCCTATTTTTTGAGAGTTTACGGCGGCAGCAGTAAGTACAGCTTTGAAATCCAATAAAATTCAGCTGAGCGTTTCAAATTTAAAAATCAGAATATTTTTTCTTGAGGAATTCTATCAATTTATATTTTTAAATTTGAAATCCTGCGGACTTGCCGATCTTACCACATCTACTGTGTCAAATGCCGTCCCGCATAGGCAACTATAGCGGGACGGCATTTTCCTTGTAGCTGCGGCAACCTCGGCAATCGCTCAATTTAGGTTGGTCAAACCGAGCGTTTCAAATTTAAAAAATTGAAACTCTCAATCCAAAAAGCGACCCGATAAACTAAATTTGAAGCGGTTTCAAAACTTTAGATCACGTTCGAGGACAAGGCCTCAATTCGATTCGAAAGTGGAGCGTACACGACAGTACGCGAGCATTTTGAATCGAATTGGAACACAGTCATCGAGCGTGAGATGGAGTTTTCAAACCGCTTCTAAGGTATGATAACGCCTTTGGACTCCTTACCATCGATCTTTATAAGAAGCGGTTTTTGAACGCGGATATGTCTCAAATGAGGGGTTTCTGTTTCGGCCGGTAAGGATTGCAACCATTTCCAGTCGATAAAATCATCTCCGCCTTCCGAAGTATTCAGATAACTGATTCCCAGAGATGTAATGTTATGAAAAAAATGAGAGCCCTGGGAGGGGTCCGCCTTGAGGCCTTTGATGGTGGTCTCAATAATGGCACCCACTCCGGAGATATCCGTCCAGCGGACCGGAATCCCCAGCCAGCGGTCGGCAGATCCCCACCGGCCAGGACCGATAAGCAGGTATTTTTGTTGGCGTCGGGTCATTTCCTTGTTGACCCGGGTAATTTCAGCGGCAATTTTGATGGTGTCGGCGGCATCGAAAGTATCCGGATTTACGAAGATGATGTCCTGAATTTCTTCAAATCGACCGTTTCCAAGAGCCATGGTTGAATAACAAAATGCTTTGGAAATATCCTTCTCACTGATCTCGACGGCCAGATTGGACTGATTGACGGCCATGGGTCTGATCTGCAGCAGTTCAAAAATCGACTGCCGATCTGTATCCGATGGCATGTTCACAGCGAATTCAATCTCCACCGGACACCCCATTCCCTGTCTGCCCAAAGCCAGAATCTCCGTTAGGATTTCTGCCAGCGGCAAAGTTTTATATTTTAAAATGCTGGCAAAGGTACACACGGGGTACCCGGACGGCTGAACACCGTCGCGGATGCGATGATCCTGGGTCGAATAAGTGCTGCACAGTTGCCGCACGCGGGTGTCGAGTATCGTAGCATCGATATCCAGTTTTTCGAGGGTGGCGTCTTCATTGCTGGAAAGATCATCCGGAAAATTGGCCAGCTTAAGGGCATAAAAGAAGCGTTGTGCATTTTCCAGAATGTCGTCGACAGTTGAAAATTGCGGCAGAAACTGGGGGTATTTCGGCGAAAAGCGTATGGCGACTCCGCCTTCAACCACTATTTTACCGAGACCGAGAGCGATATGCGCCAGCCCATCTTCGGGCTTCATGTGGGCAATGGGGTAATAGTTATAGGATTGTGCAACTCCAGAAATCGCCGGATAAAAATAGCGGCCGTAGACCTCGCCGGTCAGCTGTTGAATGACGACGGCCATTTTTTCATCTTCAATGCGATGGAAGGTGTTTTTGACGTAGGACTGGGCGCTTTCGCAATAGGTCGAGGCATATACCAGCTTTACGGCCAAAAGAAGCTGCTCGTATCTTTCGGAAAGGTCGGGGTGATTGTTGGGAATCATGTAGGTTTTATAGATTCCGGCAAAAGGCTGGAACTGAGCGTCTTCCAGCAGACTGGACGAACGTACCGCCAGCGGATAACGTACGTTTTTCAGGTATTGTTTCAGATCGCGCCCCAGCAGTCGGGGCATCCGTGCATTTGTGAATAACCGAATTATCTCCGGATCCCTGAGATCTTCGGTTGCGATATCTCCCAGGTTGTTTTCGCTGATGAATGCATCAAATCCTTCTGTCGAGAGGACTACCGTCTTGGGTACCGCGATGGTGACATTTTTGAACTGAGCGTGTAATTCAGGACTGTTTTTCAGGCGTGTCGACATGAATGCCAGCCCTCTGGCTTTACCGCCCAGTGATCCTTTGCCGATTTTGATAAAATCGGCATCCGGGTCAAAATGGTTTAAATCAAATTCGGTAATGATGCCTTTTTGTCGCCCCATGCGGCGATCCCGGATGATCGAAACCAGATATGCCTTTGCTTCTTTAATACTTTTAAAATCGCTGATTTTGACCGGTTTGAGTTTGGAGGCCAGCATGATCTCGGAGCGAGCCATCAACCAGCTTGAAAAATGATTACAGGTGGCGTGATAAAAGACGGATTCATCCGGTATGGTAGGCAGCAATTTTTCCATTTCCCGCAGATTGGAGGCTTTGCCAATTTCTTCGCCTTCCGGCAACCGGAAGATAAAATCTCCAAAACCCAGGTATTGCATAAAGAAGCTGTGGATCTCAGAATGCAGCGTGGCAGAATTCTTGGTTAAAAAGACCGCCGGTATGTTTTCGGCCCGTGCGCGGTTGGACTCCTCGGAACTAAAATTTAAAAGCGGCAAATCCGGGTTGTCTGCCCGAATCATCGAAAGCAGTTTAAAACCGGCATTGTCGTCCAGTTCATTATTTCTGGGAAACCGAACATCGGAAAAAACACTGAGCAGATAGGGCTTGTATTTCCGGTACAGCTCTACTGCCTCCTCATAGGTTTGCGCTACCAGGATTTTAGGCCGGGCACGCATCCTTAAAATTCGGTGTTCATCATTGAGCGATTCTTCCATGACCGCCTGGGTTTGGCTGACAATCTCTTTATACAGCAACGGCAGCAGGGATGAATAGTAAATGGGCGAATCTTCAACAAGGATGATAACGCGAACCCGGGCGCGCTGTGTGTCGTAGGCGACGTTCATCCGGTCTTCCAAGTTTTTGATCAGGGCGAGCAAAAGATCCGAGTTGCCGGACCAGACATAGATCCGATCAATGGAGTTGTGGTCGGCGTAGTTTCGGCCGAGTAAATGCCGGCTGGTGTTTTGGATCATTAAAAAGACGGGTATATCCGTGAACCGGGTCTTGATCTGGTGTCCCAGTACGTGCGCATCGGTTTCATCGACCTGGGGCATGGTAATGACCAGATCAAATTTTTTTTGTTCGAGCATATGCAGGGCTTCGCGGGCTGAAGATACCCAGGTGAGCATCGGTGGACGGGATAGGTTCAATCCCCGATATTCATGGATGATCCGTTCTGCAAGGCGACCTTCTTCTTCCATGATAAATGCATCGTAAGGGCTGGATACCAGAAGGATCTCGGTGACCTTCTGGGCCATGAGCTCATGAAAGACCTTAAACGAAAGATCAAAATCCGTGGAATCATGAAATTCTTGCTTTCCCATATCTCACGCGACTTCTTTGCTTCGGGTTAACAGTTAGACTTTGTGCAGCAGCCAGTCGACTTCGACATTCTTAACTTTTGAAAAATTTGCCCTGCCGGGAATCTCTATTTTCCAGTGTTTGCCGGATTTGAGAGAGTGTTTCAGATTTATTCAGCGCCCAGGCCGGTGCTACCAGTTCGGCGGGATGCGGATCGCCAGTCAGGCGCTGAATCACCACTTCAGACGGAATTCGTTCCAGAAAATCACACACAAGCTCTACATAAGCACTTTGCTCCAGACATTTAAATTCACCCTGTCGATAATGCGTTTCCAATGCGGTTCCCTTGACCACGTAAAGCAGATGCAGCTTAACGCCGTCAATCCTGAGTGTGGCGAGCATTTCGGCCGTATGCAACATATCCTGCCGAGTTTCATGAGGAAGTCCCAGGATGATATGCGCACATATCTTGATGCCGCGGTTGCGGGTTTTTTTGACCGCATCCTTGAAGCACTGGACATCATGGCCGCGATTGATATAGGCCAGGGTCGCATCGCTGGCCGACTGCAGGCCGTATTCGATCCAGATCAGATAGTGCCTGGCATAATCCTGGAGTAGATTCAACACGGCATCATCCACGCAATCAGGCCGGGTGCCGATTGACAACCCGACGACATCATCGACATTTAGCGCCTCGGCATAAAGGGATTGTAGCACCGGCAGCGGGGCGTAGGTGTTTGAAAAAGACTGAAAATAGGCAATAAATTTTTTAGCCTTGTATCGTCTGGCCAGCGCATCTTTTCCAATGACGAGTTGCTGGGTGACAGACAGGCCCCTTGCGTGAGCGCCCGTCCCGGATCCGCGACGGTTGCAGTAAATGCACCCGCCGGTAGAGATGGTTCCATCTCGATTGGGGCATGTCAGACCGGCATCGACGGTAATTTTTTGAACCCGACAGCCAAAAGTCTGTCGCAGATAGGTGTTGAAGTCGGTGTAGCGTTTGTGCGCGTCCATTGGGCCAACCTTGACCTGGGTATCAGTCGATACTATAATCGCTTAAATTGAGCGTTTCAAATTTAAAACCGGGGACCCTGTTAAAAAGGAATTCTATCGATTCTAATTTTAAATTTGAAACCCCACGGGGGCTTGCCGATCTTAGCGCATCTACTGCGTCAAATGCCATTCCGCATAGCCAACTATAGCGGAACGGCCTTTTCCTTGTATATGCGGCAACCTCGACAAGCGCTCAACATAAGGGTGCTTAAATTGAGCGTTTCAAATTTAGCACAAGTAGCGTCAGCTGACAACAATCTGTAGACTTGAAAATTGAAGATCGAAAATTGAATATTGTCAGCAAAAATGTGCCATTACAGAAACGGAACCATTAACGAAAATCGACTATTCAAGTACATGAAAATTCACTAACGTTTGCGAATGAGTAGCTATTCGAAAAAATATGATGTTATTGTGGTCGGTGCGGGTCACGCCGGGTGCGAAGCCGCTCTGGCTGCCGCCCGAATGGGATGCGACGTTTTACTGATGGCCATCGACCTGGACAAGCTGGCGGCAATGCCTTGCAGCCCTTCAATCGGCGGAATGGCCAAGGGGCAGCTGGTTAAGGAATTAGACGCTTTGGGTGGTGAAATGGCAAAAATCACTGACAAGACGGCCATTTCTTTCCGCAAGCTGAATACTAAAAAAGGGCCTGCCGTGCGCTCTTCCCGCACACAAAATGATAAGATCCGGTATCATATGGCCATGAAGGCGGTCGTCGAGGAGCAGCCCAACTTGGACCTCAAGCAGACAAAAGCGCGCAGACTGATGGTGGAAGGCGGCCGGGTCGTGGGTGTCGAAGATCACCTCGGATTCGGGTATCCGGCAAAGGCCGTGGTGCTGGCGACCGGAACATTTCTGAGCGGCCTGCTGCACATCGGTTTCAATTCGTTTCAGGCCGGCCGGGCGGGTGAATTTGCATCATATGGACTGGCAAACGATCTTAAAAACCTTGGCTTTGAGCTCGGTCGTCTGAAGACGGGCACGCCTCCCCGACTGAAAAAATCCAGCATTGATTTCTCAAAATTTACGGTTCAGGAATCGGATGACAACCCGGCCCCGTTTTCGTATTTTAGCGACAATCTCCAGCTACCGCAGTTGCCGTGTCACATCGGCCACACCAATCCGCGCACCCATGAAATCGCACGCAAAAATCTTGAGCGGTCGGCCCTCTACGGCGGTATCATCAAAGGTGTCTCGGCGCGCTATTGTCCTTCCTTTGAAGACAAAATTGTCCGCTTCCCCGATAAAGACAGGCACCAGGTTATCCTCGAGCCGGAAGGGATCGACACTCAGGAAATTTATGCCTCCGGGCTGGGCAACAGCCTGCCGCTTGAAATTCAGATTGAATTGGTGCGCTCGGTTGAGGGCTTGCAGTCGGTTGAAATTATGCGACCGGCCTATGCCATCGAATACGATTACGTCAACCCCGTCCAGCTCAAATCCACCCTTGAAACGGATCGGGTGGCAGGGCTTTTTTTGGCCGGCCAGATCAACGGGACTTCCGGTTACGAAGAAGCTGCCGCTCAGGGTCTATGGGCCGGCATTAATGCCGCCTGCCAGATCCAAAATCGCAGACCCTTTATCCTGGATCGATCTCAGGCCTACATGGGCGTTATGGTGGACGATTTGGTGACACGAGGGACACGGGAACCCTATCGGATGTTTACATCACGGGCCGAATACCGCTTAATGCTCAGAGAGGATAACGCTGCACTGCGACTCGTCGAAATCGGTCACGAGTTGGGTCTGATAGAGGCGGACACGCTCAAAGAAATTAAGTCGTGTAAAAACCAAATTGCGCAAGAAATCCAACGTATCAAGCAGATCACGATTAAACCGGACGAAGGTGTTAACCAGTATCTGGTAAACGCCGGCACCCGACCGATTCAAAGCGGGGCGCGTTTGGACCAATTACTGAAGCGCACTGAATTGGGGTACGATACGGTCGCAACGCTGGCACCGGGTCCGGCGCCGATCAGCCGCAAGGCGGCTGAGCAGGTTGAGATCGAAATAAAATACGAGGGCTACATTCAAAAACAGCTCGCTGAAATCGAAAAATTTAAAAATTTGCAGAAAATGAAAATACCGGATAATTTCAATTTTTTTGGTGTGCACGGTCTTTCGAACGAATTGAAGGAAAAATTGTCTGGGACGCGACCGACGACGCTGGGGCAGATTTCGCGCATTGATGGCATAACTCCGGCGGCCATGTCTGTGTTGATGGTTGCCCTCAAGGCAGATGCTCGATAACAGATAACAGATGACAGAAGTCAGAGAACAGAAAAGAGGAATCGGTTTGGAACGACGCTATCGGACATTAGATGAGGTTATGAAACCACTTCTGAGCTCTTGACACCGACGACCGGACAACTTATCCTAGACATAAAAAAATCTATAATTATCATCTATTTATTTGCTTTTTAATTCAACAGGGACTTTTTACATGGCAGAAGATTATTATCAAATACTCGGCGTTAAAAAGGATGCTTCCGAAGGAGACATAAAAAAAGCCTATCGTAAACTGGCGATGAAATATCACCCGGACCACACCAAAGGTGATAAAGCAGCAGAAGAAAAGTTCAAAAAGATCAGCGAAGCCTATGCTGTCTTGAGCGACAAAAAAAAGCGTAAAGAATACGATACTTTTGGCGCTGAAGGGTTTCAGCAGCGGTTTACTCAGGAAGATATTTTCAAAGGATTTGATTTTGGTGATATTTTCCGGGAATTTGGTTTTGGTGGTGATTTTTTTTCAGGTCGCAGTAGCAGGGGCAGCGGCACGCGCTTTAATTTTGGCGGTGAAGGACCATTTGGCTCTCAGGCCGGTTATCAGCAGGCCCGCACCAAGGGCGCCGACCTGGTGTATGAACTGCCGCTGACGCTCAAGGAGGTGGCTGCCGGAACCAGCAAGACCATTAGCCTGCAACATCAGGGCTATTCCGAAAAAGTAACCGTTAAGGTCCCCAAGGGCATGATTTCGGGTAAAAAATTAAGGCTGGCTGGTAAGGGAAGCCCCAGTCCGCTCGGAGGCCCGGCGGGGGATCTTTTTATTCAGGCCAAGGTGCTCAATGACCCTGTGTATCAAACCGAAGAATATGACCTGTACATGAATCATGAATTAAAATTAAGCGAAATTATGTTGGGGACCCGCATCTCCGTGCCCACCCTCGACGGCAAAAAACTCAATCTGAAAATCCCCCCCGGCACCAAGCCCGGAACCAAAATGCGTATGTCTGGCCACGGGCTCCCGCACATGAAAGGTGGAAAAAAAGGCGATCTGTATGTAAAAATTCAACTCAAATTACCCCAAAAACTCACAGATGAACAGAAGAAACTCTTAAAAGAGCTGGCTGCGACGGGAATGTAAGGAATAAAAATAATTGACAAATTTGCGTATTCACGATAATTTTATTATATAGATTATTTTTTTTCACCACCTTGCTAAGCACGTACGCCGGATTCAATCTTTAGATGATGTCTGATCTGATTGCGGTCCCGATCGTAGATGCAATTGAAAACATCATGGTTTGCGAGGGATAAAAATTTCATCCGATGACCGGGGCGGAGAACATTTTTAAGGGTGCCTTGAAAAATGCACCTAATTTTTTTCCAATTATACCCGGCAGCTTAGCGTACCGGCGAAGATCGAAATTTTATGCGCTGCACACTTACGGCTCCAATTTGTCTCATATCCGGAAAGATCCAGCTAAAATTAAAAGACCTTAAGATCGATAAGATCGATAAGATCGATAGTATAAAAAAATGACCGGGCCGAAGGATATCGCAACTTGCCCCGGGTTCCCAAAATAACAAACTAAATTAATGGGGTATGAAATGATTGTTACCTGTAATGAATGTGATTCGAGTTTCAACGTTGATGATCATCTTTTAAAAGATACCGGCTCTAAAGTGCGGTGCTCGAAATGCAGCAGTGTTTTTGTCGTTTACCCGGAAACAGCTGCACCCGAACTGGATCAAGAGACTGATGATCTGGTCCTTGAGACGAATGATGAATTGCCCGATCTTGAAGATATGATGGATTTCGACGAGGAAGATCTGGCAATGGATTCATCCGGCGACGAAGATTCCGATGCTCTGGGGCTCGAATCGGATGAAGAAAATCTGTTTGATATGGAAGAATCTGAACTGGGCGATCTTGAAGCAGCTGATACCGATTTGCCGGATCTGGACATGGATCTGGATGATTTAAATGAGGCCGTGGAAGCGGACTCGCCTGAGGTGGAACCGGCTGATGATGCCCTGGCGCCTGGTTCGGGTGCCGACAGTGACGAACTTGATCTGTCCGATCTGGAAGAGTTGGTTGGAGCAGATGATGACATGGAATTGGAAGGGCTGGCGTCCGACGATGCGTCGGATGACGACCTGGAAATGGACCTGGACATTGAATCAGATGAGATCGAACCGGCCGAGATCGAGGCGCCTGTTGCCGAAGACGTCAATGAACAGCTTGATATGGAGGATTTTGAAGACCTGGTCGGTGCCGATACCGATACACCGGTAGAAGAGGTGGTCTCTGAAGACGCAGATGATCTTGACCTTGGTCTTGATTTAGATTCGGAACCCGAGCTGGAATCAGAACCGGAAACTGCATCGATGGCCGCCGCTCTGGATGCAGGCACAGAAGAAAGTGATGAACTGGATCTATCGGATCTAGAAGGTATTATCGAACCCGAAGAAGAGCCTTCTGAGGAAGGTCAGGACGCTGAAGCGTTGGATGATTTGAATCTGGATCTTGATTTAGATGCCCAACCGGCCGAGGAAGCACCGGTGTCGGCCGTCGGAGAAGATCCCGAAGCCGCTGATGAATTAGATTTTTCGGATTTAGAGGGGATCATGGACACGGACGAACCCGCTGAAACGGCAGCGGCGGATGATCTGGAGCTTGAGTTTGAAGTCGATGAAGGTGCGGGCGAAGCAAAACCGGCTGAAACTGCAGATGTTTCAGAAGAACTGGACTTGAACGATCTTGAACAAATGCTGGAATCCGACGAGAAACCGGAAGCTGAAAGTGCAGATGAGTTGGAATTGGATCTGGATCTGGAACCCGAGACTGCCGAGACTGCCGATGCTGCAGAGCCGGCAGGCTCAGATGATGCCGAGTTCTTAGATATCGAACAAATGCTCGAAGGTGATGAGGATAAAGCATCTGCCGCCCCGGCATCCGAAGAGGTCGTCGAGCTCGATCTGGAAGCTGTGATGGATGAGGCCTCTCAGCCCGCTGACTCGGAGCTCGAGTTGAATTTGGATCTGGACACCGACCAGCAGGAGGTCGAAACGATATCGGAAAGCCCGTCGTCCGGCGAGGAAGATCTGGATTTCGATTTACTGGATTCCGATGAGGAAACGCTGCAATTTGGTGCAACTCAGGCAGCCGCTACCCAGACACAGGAGGATCTGTCAGCCAGTGCTGGGCTAAGTGCCACCAGTGAGGAATTTGCCACCGAAGAGTTTGCCGAAACGGGAGACATTTACGAACAAACCGGTGCCCTGGATGATATGGGGGCCGATATGGGCATTGCGGTCAAAAAGCGCAGTGCCCGTAAGCCGCTAATAGCAGTCGTACTCGTTTTGCTTCTGTGCCTTATCGGCATCATCGTGACCAATAACCTGGGTATTAAGATACCCTTTGTCAGCGATCTTCATATTCCTTATATCAGCGATGTTAAAATTCCATATCTCAGCGGTTTGATGGGTCCCAAAGTTGAGGATACGGCCGGCAATCTGAGTATTACGCCCATGAGTCGGACCATCTCGTATAAGTTTGTCGACAATGAAAGCGCAGGCAGGATTCTGGTGATCAGCGGCAAGGTCCGCAACGAATATGACCATCCCCGAAGTAATATCAAGGTAACCGGAAAAATTTATCAAAAAGGGAAACACTTAGCCAATTCGGCCACCGTATACGCAGGCAATCAGCTTAGTGACGCCGATCTGAAACGGATGGACATGGCGGCCATTAACAGGCGCCTGCAGAATCGGTTCGGCGACAAACGTTCAAATATCAAAGTTAAGACCGGCACGACAATTCCGTTCTTTATTGTATTCAATCAGCTGCCGGCCAATCTGGATGAATACACGGTGGAGGTGGCCGGGTCCTCATCCTGAGCACCTTTTAGCTTGACTTGCCACCATTGAGTTGTTAAGAGAAAAATTCGCCGAAATTGCGGTGAAGCAAGCCGCGAGCGGATTCATGTGGCGATGTAGCTCAGGTGGTCAGAGCATGCGGCTCATATCCGCAGTGTCCGGGGTTCAAGTCCCTGCATCGCCACCACTTTCCGACTTCTGGCGACTTGATCATAGCCGGCTGAAAATGCCCTTCAAGGATAGAAGATATTCTGAAGGGTGTTTAATTTTCAGGGAATATTTTTTCGGCGACCCGGTAGTGGGCCGCAATATCCCTTCTTAAGTCCAATCGATTGCCCTGCGGGTCTTCACGGGGAATCACTCGTATTTTTCCGTTGTCAAAGGCATTCAGGAGTTTGTTGCGAAAGCGTTCGGCAACCTCACCCCGTTTCTCATCCGGTTTGATCCTGACGTTTGCGTTCATCCAGGCCACCCGGGTACCATCAGATTTGAACTGATTGTCTTCCTCGCTGCAGGTCATCGCCGATGGGATAATCTGAATGCTTTTTTTGCGAATATAATTAAAGTCGATTTCAACCGGCTCACCTTTGGTACAGGACCAAGGATAGCCTTTTTGTCCGTCGGGCCCGCCGGGACCGGTCACCAGCCCGGCACAGATGGCCAGTTGATCTTCCCTGACCTCCGGCTTGACCCGATCCAGTTTGCCATCGAACATGGCTTCAATGAGGGCGCCAAGGTTTCTCAGACGCCGGGCAACCGGCTGGGCTTCGGGCTCTCCGGGCCGAATGTTTATTTCAGAGACGCGGATGTGGGCGGGCTGCTTATTGTTCTCCAGCGACACAAAACATCCCGGATACAGAATGCACGGCCGCAGAAATCCTTTGGCTTTCATTATGTCGACCAGAGGCCGGGCAATCAGATCGCCGGCCATTTGAATCAACTCGGGAGTTTCCATCGGATGGGGTGAGATAGCGCCCATACCGCCTGTGATCGGATTCGTTTTGCTGGCCGGTCCCTCAAATCGTTCCGGGTAATCCATGGCCGTGGGAAGTATCTGGAATGCGCCGTTGTTATCCACCAGGATCGTAAAGCTGATTTCAACCCCGGACATCAGGCTTTCGATTAAAAGGGGCCAGTCTCCTTTGCCACCGTACATTTTTTTGTATTCCCGTTTATAATCTTTGATGAGAGTATCGTAGACCTCTCTAATTTCCCAGGAATTTAAAATGATGCGTGCGCCTTTACCACCTGCACTGAACGGGTATTTTAAAACCGCACCGCCGAATTTTTGAATATAGTCCAGGCAGGTTTGCAGGATGGTGGTGTAATCTTTCGCATCCACTGCTGCCCATGACGTCGCCACCGGAATGTTGGCTTCCTGGCACAGCTCTTTACATTTGATTTTGTCCCCCTCGATAAAAGCCGCATCTTTTTTGAGGCCCACAATGTGCTCTCCGAATCCGGCCGCCTCGACCTCGTCTACGAGCCCGTCAAACAGAAGCGCTTCTGGCATTGGAACGACATAGTCGATCGACTCCTTTTTGAAGGCATCGATAATGGCCGCTGCATACGCATCATAAGAATTTCCTTCTGTCGGAATGAAGGCAATCGGCCAGCTCATCGTTTCCGCAAATTTTGGCATCGAAGGTGTCCCCCGCACAACAACGCCTTGAAATGTGTCGTTATAAATTTCGCTGGTGGCAGTGGACACCACCAGGGCGCATAACAGGGTCCGACCATCGGTTCCGGCAAAGGCAATTTTTTTCATGCACTGTTCCTTTCAGGCGAGCTATGGACATCAGATTTATCACATGGGGCCTTCATTAACAAATTGCAGGCAGCAGGGTCAAACGGATTTTATGGGTTCAACGGCTCCCGTATTCGCTTTATCTAACTATGCCGTAAAAAGTAGGGTTCCGAGGTTCAACGTCAAAAGTTAGTGTTTTGCTGGGAGGCTGGAAGGCTATAAGGCTGGAAAGCTCAAAAGCGATGTAGCATCTGGAATTATAAACTTTCGGACTTCCCAGCTTCCCGGCTTTCCAGCATTCCAGCATTTCTAAAACCACCGACCAGCTGCCGGGCGTCAGCGACCAGAAGCGCGAGAATGAAACCATGAATTTTATTGGACAATATGAGCAAAAATGATATAAAACTGATGAATTTGCGCAGTACGAATTCATCAAGTGTTTGGTTTTTCGTGTTTGGTGTCTTGTAGGGCTGATGACTGTTTGGCATCTTCACGCATCGCTAAACACAAAACACTAAATACAAAAAACGCAGGAGAGTAACATGATACCCGGTTTTGCCAGAATTGTTGAGGAGCGCATTCGCAAAGCCCAAAAAAAAGGTGAATTTGATAATCTGGAAGGCAGCGGAGAACCCTTGAGCCTGCTAAATGATCAAGCAGTCCCGGAAGAGATGCGTCTGGCTTACAAGATTCTAAAAAATGCCGACTGTCTTCCGCCCGAGGTTGAGCTTAAGAAGGAGATCAGGCAAACCGAAGATCTCCTCGGTGCAATGACGGAAGCCACCGAAAAATATCGGGCAATCAAAAAGCTCAATTTTCTGATCATGAAGCTCAATACGCTACGGAGCACCGCCATCGAATTTGAAGAACCCCAGAAGTACTCGGATAAATTGATTGAAAAGCTCGAAGCATCTGTTTTTCGGGCAAGCGGGAAGTGAGAAAGAATAAAAAAATCCTGAAAATCCTGCATGCCCCGTCATCGCTTTAGCGACGACGGATAGGTCCTGTCTAAAAATAATCATAGAAAAGGGCGGTAATTATGGGAAAATTGACCCTAGCGCTGCTTTCCGGCGGGGTTTCATCGGAACGAAAAGTGTCTTTGAACAGCGGTGATCAGGTATTTGAAGCCCTGGACAAGGACAAATATCGGATTATCCGCTATGACCCCAAAACCGATCTGGCGCGTCTGGTGGAGGATGCGCCCGGCATTGATGCGGCTCTGATTATTTTACACGGCCCCTACGGAGAAGATGGAACGATCCAGGGGCTTCTCGAGTTGCTGAACATTCCCTACCAGGGCTCGGGTGTTCTTGGCAGCGCCATTGCCATGAATAAGCTGGCGGCAAAATGTCTGTATGAAAAAGCCGGCCTGCCGGTGCCTCCCTACATCCCATTGCAAAAGGGGGATTCGCTGGACCCGGCAGCCTGGGAAAAACAACTCGGCCTGCCGCTGGTGGTCAAGCCCAACGAGGCGGGTTCCAGTGTCGGCATGAGCATTGTTAAATCAACGGACAGTATTACAGCGGCTGTGGAAAAAGCCTTTGCCCATGATGCCACCATATTGCTCGAGGGTTACATCGAAGGCATCGAGCTGACAGGCGGAGTGATCGGCAACCGGGAGCTGCTGGCCCTGCCGTTGATTGAAATCATTCCCGACGATCAACACGAATTTTTTGATTACGAGGCCAAATACACGGCCGGCGTTACCCAGGAAATATGTCCTGCGCGCATTGACGATCAGATGACCGCAACAGCCCAGGCGTATGCCGAAAAAGCGCATTGCGCTCTTTTTTGCAAAGGCTACAGCCGAACGGATATGATTTTAAAGGACAGCCAGATATTCGTTCTGGAGACCAACACCATCCCGGGGATGACAGCAACCAGTTTGCTGCCTC